>DATAEJ010000208.1:0-44817 GCA_036258095.1 Candidatus Angelobacter sp.
CTGGAGTGGAGCAATGGAAAAGGCGCAACGCCGCCGTTGCGAACGCTGAAAGTGCTCGACCGGGAGTCTCACGGCTGGATAGAGTTTGTGCAGACATCCGGCTGTCGGTCGCGGGAAGAGGTAGTTCGGTTCTATGAACGCCAGGGCGAGTACCTCGCCATCCTTTATGTTCTGCAGGCCACCGACTTCCATTTCGAAAATCTACTGGCCTGTGGCGAACACCCGGTACTGGTGGATCTGGAGGCGCTCTTCCATCCATGGCTGCGCCAGATAGAAATTCAACAACCTGATGCCCGCATGGTAGTCCTGGCGAAGAGCCGATCCGTGCTGCGCACCGGGGTGCTGCCTCGGCGTACCGGCGCTCATGCTGACTATGCCGGCATCGAGCTAAGCGGGCTGGGCGGAGCAGCCGGCCAGATCACCGACAATATTTTGCAGTGGGTGAGCGAAGGCACTGACGAGATGGCGGCCGTGCGCCAGCCCTTCCGCATGCCCGGCGCGCGTAACCGCCCAACTGTGGAAGGGGAGGAGATTGATGTCCGCCATTATGTGAAACCGATCGTCGCCGGCTTCACCCGGATGTATGAGCTGCTGTGCGCAAATAGAGACGAACTGCTGTGTGAACGCGGCCCGCTGAGCCGCTTCGTGCACGACGAATTGCGAGTGGTGGCGAGGGCCACGCGCGGCTATGGCGTGCTGCTCTCGCAGTCGCTCCACCCTGATTACCTCCGCGATGCCATTGATCTCGAACTCCTGCTGGACCGCCTTTGGGTGGGCGTCGAAGAGAACCCGCACCTGCTACCGCTGATCAACTGCGAGCGTCGCGATCTCCTGCAAGGTGACATTCCCATATTCACTACGCAGCCTGCATCGAGCGATCTCCTGAGTAGCGACGGGCAGAAGATCGAAGCATATCTGACCAGATCGGGCCTGGAACTCTCGCGTGAGGTCGTCCAGAGCCTGGGCGATGCCGATCTGCGTCGTCAGGTCTGGTTCATCCGCGCTTCCCTTGCCACGCTCGATCTCGCCGAAGACGAGCTCGCTCGCGGCCGCTATGAACCCGTTATCGCCGAGCGCAATTTGCCGGTTGAAGAGTTGTCTCCGCTGCTCCTCGAACAGGCGTGCGTGATCGGTGACCGGCTGGAGCAACTCGCATTGCAGGAACTGACCGATGCCACATGGATCGGCTTTGCTTATGTGAATAAATCCTGGTCGCTCGACGCGTTATTTGAAGATCTCTACACCGGTTCTTCAGGGATCATTTTTGCGCTGGCGTATCTCGGATCCTTTGGGTTTCCAAAATTCACCGGGTTGGCGCGGCGCGCGCTGAACACTCTGCGTTCGCGCATGGAGCAGCGCACCAAAGTCCTGCGCTCCATCGGCGCTTTCGACGGCTGGGGTAGCATCATTTATCTACTCGCGCATCTTGGCGCGCTGTGGCATGACGATGACCTGATTGCGTGGGCAGAAACTATCGTTGACCGCTTGCCTGAGCTCATCCGGGAAGACAAGGCTTTGGACGTAATTGGCGGCTCGGCCGGATGCATCGGCGCCCTGCTGGCTCTGCACAGAGTCGCGCCTTCCGATAAGATTCTGGCCGTGGCCATGCAATGTGGCGATCGCCTGCTCGTCAGGGCACAAAGCGTTCCCGGCGGTGTGGGATGGTTTAATAACATCGAAACCGAAAAACCGATTACCGGTTTCGCCCACGGCGCTGCCGGAATTGCCTGGGCCCTGCTTGACCTGGCGGAAGTCACCGGAAAAGATCGATATCGTGAAACCGCCTTTCAGGCGCTCGCCTACGAGCACACGCAATATTCCCCAGCGACGGGTAACTGGGTGGACAACGCGGGCGAAAAGCCAACCACCGGACCTTCCATGGCGTGGTGCTACGGCGCGCCGGGGATCGGCCTCGCCCGTGTTGCCGCGCTGAAACACGCGACCACGCATGCGGGGTTACAAGAAGATCTTGACCGCGCTGTCGCGGCGACTCTTTCCGGAGGCTTCGGTGCGAACCACTCGCTGTGCCATGGCGATTTCGGCAATTTAGATTTTCTTCTCCAGGCCGCCCACGTCACGCACGGCGCTGAGCTGGCTGCAAAAGTCAACGAACTCGCGAGCCAGGTGCTCGCCAGCATCCGGAAACACGGCCCGCTCTGCGGCGTGCCGCTGGCCGTCGAGTCACCCGCGCTGATGAACGGCCTTGCGGGTATCTGTTATGGGCTCTTGCGCCTCGCCGCTCCCGATCGCGTACCTTCAGTGCTCACGCTGGAGCCTCCAATAAGAAATTGGCCGTGAATCACCATGTGGACTGCTCGTTCACGCGATGCTCGGCTATTCCGATGTCCCGTTATTCCGATACCCCGATATCCCGATTTCCTCGTGTCTCCGTGCCTCCGTGGTAGGTTGGTTTGCCATGAAATTTCTTCTTCCGCTGCTTCTCCTTGCCACTGCTTCCGCCCAGAACTGGAAGCCTCTGGCCGTGAACACCACAGCGAGCCTTCGCGGCCTGAGTGTGGTGAATGACAAGATCGTCTGGGCAAGCGGCACAGGCGGGACCGTTCTGCGCACCACTGACGGTGGCAAGACCTGGTCGGTGATCACGGTCGCCGGCGCTGAATCGCTCGACTTCCGCGGCATTCGCGCCTTTGACGCAAACACCGCCGTAATTATCAGCTCCGGCCCGGCGGAAAAAGGTCAGGCACAGATCTATCGCTCCACCGATGGCGGCAGAAGCTGGAAGAAAACCTTCGAGCAGAAGGCCGCCGGAATATTCTTCGATGCCGTTGCCTTCTGGGACCCGAAGCACGGCATCGTGCTGAGCGATCCTGTCGCAGGCAAGTTCGCGCTCTTCACCACCGAAGACGGTGGGGTTACCTGGCGCCAACTCCCGGCCTCCAATCTGCCCGATGCCCTTCCCAACGAGGGTGCGTTCGCGGCAAGCAATTCGTGCCTCACGGTGCAGGGCACGTCGAATGTTTGGTTCGCCACCGGAGGCGCCAAGGTCGCACGCGTCTTCCATTCCGCCGATCGCGGCAAAACGTGGACTGTCGCCGAAACGCCCATGCATCCGACGAACGCGTCATCAGGAATCTTTTCTCTTGCATTTGAGGACGCCAAGAGCGGGATCGCAGTTGGGGGAGATTATCAAAAGCCAGATGGTTCGGATTTGCCGAACGCATTGTGGACGTTGGACGGCGGAAAGACTTGGCAGGCTGAGAAGACAAACCCTCCAGGAATGTATCTGTCGTCCGTGGCATTTGTGTGGCACCCGGAAAAAAATTCTCTCCTCGCTGCCGGAACCAAAGGATTGCTGCACGGAGTTGGCGGCTCTCCCCTCGACAAACAGGAGAGCGACGCGAACATCAACGCGGTTGCCGGAACAGGTGCAAACATCAGGATTTCCTGGTGGGCGGTCGGACCCAAAGGCCTCGTCCTGAGAAAAACAAAGCTAGACATGGGCGGGAATTGAAAGCCCCTGCTTTCGTCTCCGATCGCAGGGGCCACGTTGATGCTGGACCTATAAGCCGAATTCTGTACGGCGTTGCCGCCGTGATAGTCATTCCTCTAGGCCCGTCATTGCTGGCGGGCTCAAGCGACCTACCCGGAAGTTTGGCGTCCTGAGCCAGGACGCACAGCGTTGCCGCTGTTCCTCCCCTATTTGGTCTTGCTCCGTGTGGGGTTTGCCATGCCCCGTGCATTACTGCCCGGGCGGTGCGCTCTTACCGCACCTTTTCACCCTTACCCTGCCCCAGACGAATCTAAAACAGGGCGGTATATTCTCTGTGGCACTTTCCGTCCAGCGCCCTTAAAGGCGCTGTCCCAGGCGTTACCTGGCACATTGCTCTATTGGAGTTCGGACTTTCCTCTCTCCACGCCGCGCAGCCTGAGTATAAGCTCAGCGTTCGCGGCCGGACAGCGACCATCCGGTCCAGCATCAGCTACTCATTATTATATGTTGATTTCAACCCTTTACGCCCCTGGCAGAAGATACAGGCGACCGCCTCGGTTTACGCGGAATTTACTTCGATCGTCTCACCGGATGCAGCATCTAATCTGCTCAGCATTGCGTCACTGGTTTGTGTGTTGTTCCACTCCCTTATCCGGGAGTTAGAATCGTACTTTTGGATCGTCTTCGAGATGTGGAACTACTTGCCGGCGCTCCTGTGTGCCGGACTGGCAATTTGCGGAATGGGCTTTTATGCCCTTTGTCTCTGGAGCGCCCGATCGTTCCGGCGCGCCGCACATCTCCATGCCTCTGAGTTCACTCCGCCGGTTTCCATCCTTAAGCCTCTGCGCGGCGTCGATCCGCAGATGTATGGGAGCTTCCGCAGTCATTGCGTCCAGGATTACCCCGAATATGAAATCATCTTTGGCGTAAGTGATGCCGACGATCCTGCAGTTGAAGCCGTTCACCGGCTCATGGCGGAGTTCCCGCAGTGTCGCATAAAGCTTCTCGTGTGCCCGCAGGTACTTGGGAATAATCGCAAGGTCAGCAATCTGGTACAGATGCTGCCCCATGCTCGTTACGGTCACATCATTATCAATGACAGCGACATCTACGTCTCGCCCGATTATCTCCGCCGTATCATGGCTCCGTTTAGGCGCTCGGAAGTCGGCATGGTGACCTGTCCATATCGCGGTATAGCTGCGCCCACTCTCGGCTCCAAGCTGGAATCCATTGGCATCAGCACTGATTTCATCCCCGGCGTGCTCGTCGCCCGCCAGATCGAGGATGGTATTCATTTCGCGCTCGGCTCCACGCTTGCCGTGTCGCGTGTAGCTCTCGATGCCATTGGCGGGCTTGAACCGCTGGTTGACTATCTTGCGGACGACTTCGAACTCGGGTACCGCATCTCCGGTGCGAAATTTCAAGTTGTCCTGACCGACGTGGTTGTGGAAACCTACCTGCCCGCTTACACGTTTCGTGGCTTTTATGAACACCAGATGCGCTGGGCGCGAAGCACGCGCGACTCGCGACGCATGGGCTACCTTGGCTTGCTGCTGACCTTTGGCCTGCCTTGGGCCATTTTCGCCGTTGTGCTTTCGGCTGGCGCGTGGTGGTCATGGCCGGTGCTCGGCGCCGCGCTGGCTCTGCGTATTGCCGTTGCCACCCAGGTAGGACATGGCGTGGTGCACGACCGCGGCTTACTCCGTCATCTCTGGCTCTTACCGCTGCGCGATCTGATTGCCTGCTGGGTCTGGTTCGCGAGTTTTGCAAGCAACAAGGTCTACTGGCGCGGCGAGGTGTTCGTTCTTCAGGACCGTAAGATCCGCCCTGCTGATGTGTCCCAGCGCCTGATTTCACCTGCTGAACCTAAAGACGACAAAGTTTCGGCGCATTCGTAAGCAGCAGCTTTCCACCCCACTTCGATAATCGGCATGCCGCATGTTCCTTTGCCGCTGCTGGAACTTCATCTTCTGCTGTCAGCAATAACACCGGGGTCGTGCTCGCCCACAATCGTGCGAAAGAGGCGTCGTTATCGAAGATCTGCGGCGCGTCGGGGAAGGTCGATCCATACCAGATGTTGTTGCGCCTGCCATTCAGTATCCTCATCTGCCGGTGTGTGTAGTAGTTGACGCTGGAAAACGCCTCATAGTCGCCGTTGTCTTCAATCACCATCCCAGGCTGCCACACCTGTTGAATTTTGTCCGCCAGCAGTTTTGAAGTCAGTACGGGAGAGAAGATTCTGAAACCTGCGTGGGCGGCGAGCAGCAGCGCAACGCTCATGGCAGTGAGCATCAGGTTCGCGGCCATCGTCCGATTCTGCCTCCGCAGAATTAAATTGCTTAGCGTGCCCAGCGCGAACGCGATTCCTGTGACCATCAGCGGGATATTGAAAACCCCCATCGCCTGTGGGGTGAGATCAAGAATGTGACCAAAGCTGAGAGCGTACTCGCCTGGATTCTTCTTCAGCAGCTCCGCGATGTCATACCCTGCTGCAGGCGGAGCAGACTTCTGAGCCAGACTCACACACACCACGCACGCTGCTACTCCCATGACAAGGAACACGAGTGAAGAAATCCTTCCTGTGCGTCGCTCCGAGCTTGTGAATGATGAGTTGGTCTCCCGCGCGAGCCAGCCTCCAATCAGCAAAGCTAAACCCGGCAGACCCGGTAGAACGTAATACTCCTGGCGGCTTGAAAAACTGAAAAATACCACTACGAGAAGCGCCCAGATCGCAAAAAGAGTCGTTCCACGTCGCTCGAACGTGACGTTGTCGCGCAATTTGCGGACTGCCGTCACCGCTCGTCCGGCCGCCTGTAATACGAAAACACTCCAGGGCATCAGCCAGACCAGCGTCAATGCCCAGAACAGGAGGAGTGGAACTGTGTCGTAATCGGCAGGATAACGCTTTTTCAAATAACGGAGGAAGTGTTCATTGACGAAGTAAAACCAGAAGAATCCACGCGTCTGCCCCTGCGCGGGATTACGAAATCCCGCCAGCAGATGCCATGGCGCAGCGATAACCAGGAACACAAGAAAGCTCGAAACCAGCCGCAACTTCAGCAGGAAACGTAAGTTCCGCGTCAGTAATAGATAGAGAATGATCGTGCCGACGGGGAAGACCAGCCCAATCAGCCCCTTGGTAAGAACATTCAAGGCCATGGTCGCCGCGATTCCCCAGCACACCCATCGAGAAGGCTTTTCCTGCTCCAGTGCTGTCAGAAAAAGATCAAAGCCGATCGCCAGCCACAGTCCCACCAGCATGTCAGGAATCAGCAAACGGGTGTAGATAAATGGACCGTAGCCGGTCGCCAGCGCCAGCGCTGAGTAAAGCCCGCCCTCCTCGCCGTAGACTCTTCGTCCCAGCCGGTATACCACGAGCAAGAGTGCAAGCACGCCTAATGCAAGCGGGAGCCGCGCTGACCAGTCGTGCACGCCAAATACTTTGAAACTCGCAGCGATGCCCCAATACATGAGAGGAGCTTTTTCGAGATAGCGGAACCCGTCGTTGATGCGCAGAGTGACCCAGTCACCCTTGACGGCCATTTCACGTGCAGCTTCGGCGTGCACGGTGTCGGCGTCATCCATGAGCGGAGGACTGAAAATGGTGCTGAGGTAGACGATCACCCATACCAGCACCACGAGCGCGAGGAACAATTTATGCTGCGGCGGAGATTGCCGCTGTGTCATGCTGTCCGTCATCCGTTTGAACGGCCCATTATAAAGGCCGTTCTCGGATAACCATGGGGGACAGTCAACGCGTTACGCGCTCTCCACCTGATTGAATCTCCTGGCGGCCCGCTTTCCCAGAGCCGTCAGTGGCGACCTCGTCACTGCCGAATGACTCTCATGTCCGGGCTTTTTCTGTGACATGCGATCGTCCGACTCCGGCAGCATTCTGTCCACAATCGCCAGCACGTCTTGCGTTATTCCGGGTGCGATTCCGTGTGCGTGCGCCAGTGTCTTGGCCTGCCAGCCCAGGACAAGGTCAGTTTGATTACGCCGCGTGGCGCTCACGATCCTGCGCGCGGCCGTTTCCGCTGACACTGAAAGCAGAGGGTTCGTGCCGCTCAGAGCAAACCAGCCAAATTCCTTCTGGTGATCGCCCTTGAACTGCGCATGCAAATGCGAGCCTGTGCGCATGAGCCCGGGCACCACTGTCAGCACATGGATCCCGAACTTCTTGAGTTGAGAGTGCAGACCCTCTGAGAATCCCACGTGGGCAAATTTGGCGCAGCTGTAGGGAAGCAGATGCGGAACGCTCACGCGTCCACCGATCGACGTGACGTTCACGATCTTGCCCCGTCTCCTCGAGATCATCTGGGGCAGCAGCGCCAGCGTTGGATAAACAGCTCCCCAGAACATGGTGTCCATGGCTTCCTGAAAATCTTCAAGCCGCTGCGTCCGCACCGGACCTACCGCGATCGAGCCCGCGTTATTGACCAGGATGTCCACCTGCCCAAATCGTTCCTGGGCAAAAGTGATCATGTGCTCCACCTGATTCTGTTTCGACACGTCACACGGGTAGGTTGCTACATTTACCCCGTGTCGTTCCACAAGAGCGCGCGCCCTGTGCAGCGCGGCTTCATCTCTCGCGCAAAGAATGATGTTGCAACCCGCGCGGGCAAACTCTTCCGCCAGCGCCAGGCCGAGCCCGCGCGAACTTCCCGTGATAAGCACCGTCTGGCCATGCAGGTTCTCACCGCCAAAGGCAATGCCCTGCCAGTCGCGCCACTTCCCATACGCCTTACGTCCCGCCAATACCGAACCGATCGCAGCGGCTGCGCCGGCCACGATTGTTCCCGCGGCAATCCCACCCAGGATCATCTTGCTTCTGCCTGTCATACAAACACCTCTTTTCGGTCAGCTTGCCATCTGGAGCTCTCTGGTTTCGGTAGGAGCCGGAACGGCAACTTGCAACTTTTCGCCGAGGCTCGCGAAGCTCTTCAGCCTCCGCTGTGCTGCCGATCCGTTACCGCTATTCACCCGGAGAAAGCCCTTCTGCAGAATGGCATAATAGATGTTTTGTGCCTCCCAGAAAGTGAGAGGCAGCGCCGACATTTTCAAGATGCTCAGCAGTACGTTCGCCCGATCGAGCAGCTCAGTGCTGTCTGGTGACTCCTGGATAGCTCGCATCAGCCGCGTGAGCGCGTGGCTGGCGGCAAAGCCAATGCCTTCGCTCTCGATCTGCACGGCTTCGTTCCTGACGAGTTCCAGTAACATCGCCAGCCGGACTGAATCAACAGGATCCTTGTCCAGCGTTTTGCGCAAGTCCGAGTTCAGGACGAACGCTGCCGTTGCCCGCAGCACTTCTGGAACCGGCTGGTTCATCTCCTTGAGGAAGCGAAGCAGCGGACCGTGCTTCTCATAAAGGGAGTGGAAGCTGGATTCGGCGTCCTTCAGGGTCTGAGTCAGGATGACGTCAATGATTCTCTTCTGTTCGTCTTTGAACAGCGACTTCAGTGAGTACTGCATTCCGCCGAAGTAGTGGTCGAGCAGCCGCAGAACTTCAGGCAAGTCGTGCCCGGAAAAAGCCGAAAGAGTATCTGCCGCCAGCTGCACAAACTCGGTTGCGTCGCCGGATTCGCGCACTCCCGCATGCAACACCTGGTCGCCCATGTGGATGGCGGCAAGCGTGAGTTCCTCACACTCGCGGGTGATCATGGACGTGACCCGCGCCCGGCCAATCCCCAGTCTCGCTCCCACTTCATGCACCAGCCGGTAGTCCTGCTTCCTGATCTCATAACAGAAGCTCTCAACCTCGTGCTGTTCGCCGTCGAACATGGAACTGATGGCGAAGTGCGCGCCAACTTTGCAAAGGTCCACAAAGGCAGGTCGCACGCACATCTCGTAAACCCGGGCTCCGTTCCCGAATTCGGGGATATTACTTTGCGCCCGCGCCAGCAGTTCCAGGAAGCGTGGCTCAAATTCCTCGTTCCCGGCCTCCCGCGCCAGTTGGATCACGCGCCCGGCGTACTGGAGCACCTGGACAGTCTCAATGCCGCTGATCTCATCAAAGAACCAGCCGCAGCTCGTATACATGAGCATGGCATGGCGCTGCATTTCCAGCAGCTTGAGCGCATTCACGGTTTCGTGGTGACGAAGCTCGCGACGCGAGTGCTTTTCAAAGAAGATCCAGAGCGCTTCTGGTGTTCGGTCAAGGACCACGTCAATGTAGTCATTTCGTGCGCTCCACGGATCGCGCAAGAGCTCGGCGCCGTGTTTGTCGAACAGTGTGGCTGCGCTCTCGCGGAGGAAGTCCAGTGCTTCCCGCAAGGGCGCTCTCCACTGCTGGTTCCATCCCGGGCGGCCAGAGTTGCAGCCGCAATCGCCGCGCCAGCGTTCGATGCCGTGATAGCAGCTCCAGGAGGTGTTCTCAGCGATCTGGACTTCCATTTCCGGGGGGTACTTTGCCAGGAACTCGCCGTAGTTGGTCAGCCGGTTCTCGGCCTCGGAGTCGATCTGATCAAGCGCGTATGCCAATGCCATGTCGCCATATTTATGGTGGTGACCATATGTTTCGCCGTCGGTAGCGATGTGCATGAGCTGCGGCCATGTGCGCTTATCGGAAAAGCCGCTCTTGATCCGGGCTGCAAACTGCGCGCCGCTGTCCAGCAAGCGCTCAAAAGCCACCGCCTGGGAAACAGGTCCATCGTAGAAAAAGAGGTTGATGCTCTTGCCGGAAGGGAGCTTCGCCAGGTATGCGCGGCTCGGATCGATTCTGCCATCGCTTACGTCCTTCCAACTCCGCCCGCCCAGCTT
Organism: Candidatus Angelobacter sp.; assembly: GCA_036258095.1. GTDB lineage: Bacteria > Acidobacteriota > Terriglobia > Terriglobales > Acidobacteriaceae > Angelobacter. Next base: position 10,211 of record DATAEJ010000208.1, read on the forward strand.
GCGCACGCGTGCAGCCTGCCGGGGGGCCAGTACGGTGAACTTGATTCCCAGCTCCGCCAATATCTCAAGGGTGCGGTTATCAACCGCAGTTTCCGGTAGCCACATGCCCTCCGGCATGCGGCCAAAGCGACTTTGAAAATCGCGGATGCCCCATAGCACCTGCGTATACCTGTCACGCTCATCGGCCAGCGGCAGGATCATATGGTTATAGCCCTGGGCCATTGCCGAGCCATGACCCGAAAATCTCTTCCGGCTCTCACGGTCTGATTCAAGAATGCGCTGATAGGTGCGAGGCGCCTTGTCCTTCATCCACGAAAGCAGCGTCGGACCAAAGTTAAAGCTGATTCGCGAATAGTTGTTCACGATCTGCTGGATCCGGCCGGCATCGTCCAGAATGCGCGATGAGGCATTGGGCGCGTAACACTCGGCCGTGATGCGCTCGTTCCAGTCGTGATACGGATAAGCAGAATCCTGCCGCTCGACAGCCTCAAGCCACGGATTTTCCCGCGGAGGCTGATAGAAGTGGGCGTGAATGCAAATGTAACGCTCCATTTACTGGGGACCCCAGGGAAGCCGCCTCAGGAGAAGAGCGAAGCAGGCTCGAAACTAGGATGTAAATTCCCCGCTTAGTGATGTTTGGCTGCAAAAGGCATGGCTAAAAAGCAGCTCATGACCTTTGGCCCAGAATTGATGTCGGAAGCCGGGCGGTGAAACAATGATTCTATGGCGACGCAAACCCACGTGGCTGCTCCACATGCTTACCTCCTGAATGGATCCTGGGTTAATCAGGGCCCAGTTGAACAAGTGAAATCTCCATATAACGGCGAGGTTGTCGCCGAAGTCGTAATGGCTGGTAAGGGTGAAGCAGAGCAGGCCATTGCTGCCGCAACGGAGGCGTTCTCCACGACCCGAAAAATGGCGAGCGCGCAGCGCCAGCGTGTGCTGGAGAGAGTTTCCGGCTCGATTGCCGCCCAGTCAGAAGAATTCGCACACATGATGGCGCTGGAAGCGGGCAAACCTCTGCGCACAGCTCGCGCCGAAGTCGCCCGGGCTGTGTTTACTTTCAAGGTTGCGGCCGAGGAGAGTACCCGCATTTATGGGGAATACGTGCCTCTGGACGGCCTGGAAACAGCTCGCGGACGGTGGGGGCTGGTGCGCCGGTTCCCGCTCGGCCCAATTGCGGCAATCACGCCATTCAATTTTCCGCTGAATTTGGTTGCGCATAAGATTGCCCCCGCCATTGCGGCCGGATGCTCGATGGTGCTGAAACCGGCGCAGCAGACTCCTGTTACAGCTCTTATGCTCGCCAAAATCATTCAGGAAGCCGGATGGCCGGCAGGAGCGCTCAATGTGCTCCCACTGAGTAATGAAGACGCGGCACCCTTGATTGAAGACGATCGAATCAAGATGTTGACTTTCACCGGCAGCGGAGCGGTTGGCTGGGCGCTGAAGGCAAAAGCGGGGAAGAAGCGGGTTACGCTCGAACTCGGCGGCAATGCAGCGGTCGTCATTCATAGCGACGCTGATCTTGAGTATGCGGCCGATCGCTGTGTCACTGTTGGTTTCGGCTACTCAGGGCAGAGCTGCATCTCAGCGCAGCGCATCCTGGTCCACCAGCCGATCTATGAACGCTTTTTGCAGATGGTGCTTGATCGTGTTGCGCGGCTCAAGGCCGGCGACCCTCTGGATGAATCTACGGACATCGGGCCGCTTATACGCGAGTCAGATGCCGTCCGCGCAGAGAACTGGATCAGGGAAGCAGTAACGGCTGGCGCGATTCTCCGAACCGGTGGCGCCCGTCGCGGGTCGATGATGGAACCTACGATTCTCACCAACACAAAAGCCGAAATGAAGGTCAATTGCCAGGAAGTTTTTGCGCCGGTAAAGACTGTGGAACCCTACTCGACGTACGACGAAGCTCTTACGCGCGTGAACGCCTCCCCATATGGCCTGCAGGCTGGCGTCTTCACTTCGGACGTGAGGCTGATCTTCCGCGCGTTCGAACAACTTGAGGTCGGCGGCGTGATGGCCAATGACGTTCCAACCTGGCGGGCTGACCAGATGCCTTATGGTGGTGTAAAGGATTCGGGTCTCGGCCGCGAAGGTCTTCGATATGCAATCGAAGAGATGACCGAACCTAAGCTGCTGGTCCTCTACCAAGGTTGAGAAGACCTCTTAGAGCGAGATTCATCAATCTTTGCCAATTCCTCCCAGAGCTGCGGGTTAAGGCAAAATATTTTCAGCTTCCTCTCTGCCCACCTGTTCACGATTGGACAACATCACGTGCTGCTGCTTACATCTTTTCCGCACAGCACACCCAATACCGGACCCCCTGTACGGAATCAAGTGCGTGTTCACAGGAGAAGTATGTCAAGCGCCCGTATAGTTCCTTCCCTCTGCCTGGTACTCGCTCTCATGGGATTCGCCGCTGCGCAGCCACAATCCAATGCGCCGGTAAGCTTCCCGCTAGCCTTTGAAGTCAACCGCGGCCAGACCGCGCCACAAGTCCACTATGTTGCCCGCAGCCGTGAAGGCATGCTGTTCTTCACCGACCATGCCATCACCCTTTCTGTTCCGCACACCGGCGTGGTCCGCATAACGTTTGAAAAGTCGCTGACGCCCATCATCCGCGGGGAAAGCAAGATGGTTGCGCGCAGCAACTATCTTTCACGCGACCCGGGGAAATCGATCAGTAACATAGAGAATTTCAGCGCCCTGCGTTATGCGAACCTCTATCCCGGAATCGATGTGAAGTTCTATGGCCAGGAGCGCCATCTTGAACACGACCTCGTGCTCTCCCCCGGCTCCGATCCCGGCATTATCGTGCTGCGCCTTGAAGGCGCGAGTCATACTCGCATTCTGGCGAACGGCTCGGTGGAATTCGCTCTCGGCAAAGTGAAGCTTTACGAGACTCAGCCGATTGCGTGGCAGAACATCAAGGGAAAAAAGAACATGGTTGCCGCTGGTTGGAAGCTGCTCGCTGACAATCGTCTTGGTCTGGAACTCGGCAAATATGATCGCAATCTGCCCCTTACCGTCGATCCGGTGCTTGCCTACTCCACGCATTTGGGCGGCAATAGCGCTGAGGATCTGGATGTTCCAAACACTTTCCCGGCTGACACATCGATTCAGCACATTGGGCTCGACTCCGCCCGGAATGTTTACGTGGGCGGAAGCACCTCCGCGACGGACTTTCCGACGACCGCAGGCGCGTTTGACCGCACCCCAAACAGCCAAGCTATTTTCCACTCCGATTCCACGACCCAGAGCGGCTTTATCTCTAAGTTCGACAAAACCGGTCGCATTCTCATTTATTCCACTTTTCTCCGCGACTTCGTGGACGCGATGGCCGTAGAGCCTTCAGGCCACGTCTACACTTCGGAAGCGCAGTTTGATGAAGATCCCGGTCCAAATTTCGGTTTTGACGAGGGATTCTGGCTGGACAAGATCAGCCTCGATGGTTCGCACCTGCTCTTTTCCCGCCAGTTTGCTCAGACCACCAGCAGTGCTACTGAATGCCAGGCATTTTCGAGTTCATTCCCGGCAGGTCTCGCCGTGGACAACTCCGGCCATGCATGGGTTGTCGGCAGCACCGGGAATCCGTGCCTTCCCGCGAGTTCGGGTGCTTTCCAGAAAACTATGCCAAACACAAATACCACCGGGTTCGTGGTCAAGTTCAACACGAACGTCGCTCCCTCGAGCTCGGTTGTTTACAGCACCTATCTCGGTGGCAATAACCTCGATGGCGCACAGGCCGTCACCGTCGATTCTTCCGGGAATGCGTACGTCTCAGGCACCACACAGTCCAGCAATTTTCCTCATACCGCCGCTTTCGGCACAGATACCACGACTGCAGCCTTCGTTTCCAAGCTCAACGCTGCGGGATCAGGATTGGTGTTTTCGACGCTGCTCCGTGGCGGAGGCTCGGGCCAGGGGATCTTCAAAGGAGCCGGTGGAATTGCGATTGATAGCTCCCACAGCGTATACGTGGGCGGCATTACCACCTCGACTGCGTTCCCTACAACAACGGGAGCTTTTGACAGAACATTCGGCGGAGGCACTTGCAACACGTTTGGCAGCGGGCCCTGTCTCGATGGCTTTGTCTCGAAACTAAGTTCCGGCGGCGGCACTCTGCTCTACTCGACCTATCTCGGCGGAAGTGGAAGTGATGGGATCGCCGGCCTGGCGGTCAACAGCGCAGGCATGGCATTCGTGACCGGGAGCACGACTTCAACGAACTTCCCGGTTACGCCGAGTGCTTTCAAGAAAACTCTGCCTGCGGGCGCAACCAATGCGTTTGTCACGGCGTTGCAGCCAGACGGAAAGTCACTTTACTACTCCACTCTGCTCGGCGGCAGCAAGAACACAGGCGCGACATCAATCTTTGTGGATCCTGCGTTCAATGCCTGGGTGGGCGGCGGCACATCTGATGCCGATTACCCAGTGACTTCCAATGCGTTTCAACCTGGGTTGAAAGGCCACTCAGACGGCTTTTTTGCGAAGGTAGTAATTGCCGCAGATTTACGGGTGACGCTGGGTAGCAGCGTTTCCAGTGTCGCGCATAACGGCAACCTGATCCTGCTTGGTAACGTGGTGAATCTCGGCCCGGACGGCAGCGATCTCGCCACATACAAACTGCCGATCGCAGCCGGATATCAGTTCCAGGGCGTTTCAACCAGTGCCAGCTCCTGCACCAAACCGGCCGCGGGGGCGACCAGTGGCACGGTGACTTGCGTCAAAACACGGCTGGAGAGCGGCCAGGGATTCTTCGTGAATGTTTTCGTGAAGGCAATTGCTGCCTCCGGCAGCAACATCACGAGCAAAGCCACCGTCTCGGCCAAAACCCAGGACCTGAAAACGTCAAATAACACAGCCACGCGAACGGTGCACGTGAACTGAGCGCGGACTACTTAACGTAAAAAGCGGTCTCCCGAGAGGCCGCTTTTTTGTTCCGTGTATCTTGTGCAAAAGCAGGTGATCAAACCAGCTCTCGGACTTTATCCGAAATCGTTGTAGCCACGATCTTGTCCCGGTTTGGCTCGCCGCGCATCAATGACTCGGCAAACTTCGTCGCCTGATCGAGTGTAATCTTCGCCGGCATGGGCGCTTCGAACGGATCGACCACCGCCTCAATCACGACGGGACCATTCGTATTGGACGCCAGAGCGCGATCGAGCAGGGCGCCACATTGTTTTGGATCTTCAATGCGGACGCCCACGGCTCCGCAAGCCTCGGCATATTTCACGAAGTCAATCGGTTGTAAATCTACGCCGTATTCGGGATTTCCGAGAAAGACCATCTGCTCCCACTTGATCTGGCCGAGCGTGTTGTTCTTGATGACCACAATGATAATCGGCAGTTTGTATTTGACGGCGGTGACCAATTCGCCCATCAGCATGGTGAAGCCGCCATCGCCCACAAAAGCAACGCACTGACGATCCGGATGAGCAATTTGCGCAGCAATCGTATAAGGAAGACCACAGGCCATGGTCGCCAACGTTCCGGAGCAGGAATAAAGCTGGCCACGTTTTGCCGGAATGTGCCTTGCCCACCAGGTTGTGATCGTACCGCTATCGGAGCTCACGATGGCATCGGCGCGCAGTCGCTTCCCGAGCTCGTGCGCGATCACCTGGGGCTTCATGGGCATGGCTTCATTGGTTGCCCGCTTGAGCATGGTTTCGTTCCAGTCCTGCATGCCTTTTTGCGCTTTCTCGAGGAAGCTGCGGTCTTGTTTGCGCGTGAGCAGAGGAAGTAAAGCTTCAAGAGTGCGCCGGCTGTCGCCGACTAATCCGACCTCTACGTCATAGCGGAGCCCGATTTTGATTGGATCGTAGTCAATCTGCACGGCCTTTGCTTTGCCCGGCTTGGGAAGGAATTCAATGTAGGGAAATGACGAGCCCACGATCAGCAAAGTGTCACAGCTCTCCATGGCTTCCTGCGAAGGCTTGGTCCCGAGCAGACCGATGCCCCCGGTCGTAAACGGGCTCTCATCAGGCACCGCAGCTTTGCCCAGCAATGCTTTCACCACCGGCGCACCGAGCTTTTCTGCTGTCTGCTCCAGAGCATCTGTGGCATGGAGCGCTCCCTGACCGGCGAGGATGGCGATCTTGCGGCCATTATTCAAGATTTCTGCTGCTCGACGCAGGTCTGTCTCGCTGGGCAAATGACCACTATCTGCCTTCACCAGAGACACGTGCTCGGCAATGTTGCGTTTCGATGCCTCCTTGCGGCTGGCCTTCATGTCCTGAAAATCGGTAGGGAAGGTGATGTGGGCCACCTTCCTGTATGTAGTAGCCACCCGGCAGGCCAGCTCAGTCACGTTTTGCACATGAGCTGGTCCCATGACGCGCGTCGTATACGCAGCGACATCCATGAACACACGATCCAGAGCTACGTCCTGCTGTGTGTGAGTGTCATTGAGGTCATGAAACGGCAGGCCCGTGATCGCGAGCACCGGCTGGCCATCGAGCTTGGCATCGTAAAGCCCGTTTAGAAGATGAATTCCTCCCGGCCCGGAAGTTGCGAGACACACGCCCAGTCTTCCGGTGTACTTGGCATGAGCGCAGGCCATGAAAGCTGCGGATTCTTCGTGCCGCACCTGCACAAAGCGGATTTGCTCCTGGTGCGTGCGCAGGGCCTCCATGATTCCGTTGATTCCGTCTCCCGGCAGACCAAATATAGTGTCTACTCCCCAGTCAATTAGCGTTTCGATCATCACGTCAGCGGCAGTTTTCGCCATAAGAGATAGTTCTCCTCTGTTCAACAACGGCTAAAGGGTAGGATGCCGCGCTTGGAAATCCCGTTTTCGAGTCGAGACCTGCCGATGCGAGTGGCGCAAAATCGCGCAGCAGCACGCAAAAAAAAGCAGCGTCAATTAACGCCACGAATTTTTTTGCAACTTTCGAGAGCTCAGGCTAGCTGAATGGGCCGCCGTCTGTTTATAATCATCCGTTTCATCGCAGGCTCCTGCAGCTTGCTGGTGACTCGGGGAAACCGCCCCTCCAGTGCCTTGAGTAAGCACTGCGGGTGAGCTTTTCGCCGGGACATATATTCCATGGCACAGATCTTTCACCGCAGTGCAAACACACTGGCACGCGCCAGCATTCTGGGCGTGGTGCTTCTTCTTTCCGCGGTTGGTGCGGCGCTCATGCAATTGCAGCGCTCGCCCTACGTTACCAATCAGCACATTGCGCCGGACCAGCCGGTCCCGTTCAGCCACCAACACCACGTGGCCGGGTTGGGCCTTGACTGTCGCTACTGTCACACATCGGTGGAAGAGTCGAGTTTTGCCGGGATCCCTCCTACCAAGACTTGTATCAACTGCCATGCCCAGCTCTGGACAAGCGCCCAGCTACTGGAGCCAGTGCGCTATAGCTTCCGCACCGGCAAGTCACTGGAGTGGAGCCGGGTTCACGACCTGCCTGATTACGTGTATTTCAACCACAGTATTCACATCGCCAAGGGCGTCGGCTGTTTCAGCTGCCACGGTGCGGTTGACCAGATGCCGCTGATGTATGCCGAAAATTCCCTGCAGATGGAATGGTGCCTGAACTGTCATCGCGAGCCGGAGAAGTTCCTGCGGCCTCGCGAAGAAGTCTTCAACATGACGTATCAGCAGCCGGACCGTCATCATCCGGTGACCTTTGAAGGCAAGCAGTACCTGAGCCAGATTGACCTGGGCCAGGTGCTTCGCGAGAAATATCACCTGCGTACGCCGCAGGACATTACCAGTTGCTCCACCTGCCATCGTTAAGAAGAGGTGGAGAAAACGGAAGCGAATGTCGAATAACAGCGATTCACAATCTAGCCTGATTCCCGCAAGTGAGATCAAGCCGGCCACCATGGAACTGGAGGCGGTCCGCAGCAAGCTTGCCGATGCCAAAGGCCCCAAGTACTGGCGCACCCTGGAAGAGCTGGTAGACCAGCAGGCATTTGGGGACCTGCTGGAGCGCGAGTTCCCGCGCCATGCGTCGGAATGGATTGATCCGGTTTCACGCCGCAGCTTCTTGAAGCTTGCCGGCGCCTCGCTGGCCCTGGCGGGGCTCACCGGATGTACCAAGCAGCCGCTGGAGCAGATTCTTCCTTATGTACGTCAGCCGGAAGAGCTCATCCCCGGGCGGCCCATCTATTACGCGACGGCGATGCCGTTCAACGGGCACGCCCTTCCCTTACTGGTGGAAACACATGAGTTCCGGCCGACCAAGGTAGAAGGGAATCCCCAGCACCAGGCAAGTCTCGGTTCGACCGACCTGTTTGCTCAAGCCTCAATCCTGAATATGTATGACCCGGACCGATCGATTGCGGTCACGTATAAAGGTGAGCCGCGGCCCTGGGGCGAATTCCTGGGTTCGATTCGCGGACGGGTTCAGTATCACAAGTCGAATCAAGGTGCGGGACTTCGTTTCCTGACCGGAGCGGTGGCCTCGCCGACCCTCGGTTCTCAAATGCGCGCCGTGTTGCAGTTGTTCCCGCAGGCGAAGTGGCATCGCTGGGAGCCGATCCATCGTGACAGCATCCGTCAAGGTTCCAAGGCTGCTTTCGGCAACTACTACGATCCGATTTACAAGTTTGCAGCCGCTGACGTTGTGGTCTCGCTCGACGCAGACTTTCTCTCTGGTTCGTGGTTTCCGGGCTTCCTCTCCTATTCGCGCGATTTCATGAGTCGCCGCAAGGACCCGAAGGCGGGCATGAACCGGCTCTATGTGGCTGAATCTGCGCCAAGCACAACTGGCGCCAAGGCTGATCATCGCATTCCCGCCCTCAACGCGGAAATCGAGAAGATTGCACGCGCGCTTGCCGCGAAGGTTGGCGTGGGCAGCGCGGGCGGAGAGCAGCTGAGTGCCGAACAGCAGAAGTGGATCAACGCTGCTGCGGCAGATCTTGCGAAGAGCAAGGGCAGGTGTCTGGTGGTTCCGGGCGTCTTCCAAAGCGCCACAGTGTTCGCGCTCGCCCAGGCCATGAATGCCGCGTTGGGCAACGTTGGCCAAACCGTCAACTACATCGATCCTGTAGAGATCGATCCCGTTGAACATACTCAATCCATCCGCGAGCTTGCCGATGATCTGCGCAGCGGCAAGGTGCAAACGCTGGTTGTGATGGGTGGGAATCCGGTGTTTGACGCGCCGGCCGACGTTCAGTTCGGCGACGCGCTTGAAAAATTTGCTGCTAATGAGCAGAACCAGCTGATTCAGCTGCATATATATCGGAACGACACCACCGACTTCGCGACGTGGCATGTGCCCGAAGCGCACTATCTCGAGTCATGGGGTGATGTCCGCTCTTACGACGGCACGGTGAGCATCATCCAGCCGATGATCGCGCCTCTGTTTGACGGTCGCACCGCCGGCGAGATTATCGCGATCTTCATCGATCAGGCAACCACCCCTGGACATGATCTGGTGCAGGCTTACTGGCGTTCGCAGCACTCAGGAGACGACTTCGAAGCGTGGTGGCGTCGTGCCCTGCATGACGGCTTCATCGGCAACACTGCATTTCCGGCTCGTCAGGTAAAGGCGAATGCGGCCGTGCCGCCGGCGCAAACCGCTCATGTTGCCGGACAGCAGGGTGAATTCGTTGAAGTCATCTTCCGCCCGGATCCGACGATCTTTGACGGAGGCTTCGTCAACAATGCCTGGTTGCAGGAGACGCCGAAGCCGCTCAGCCGCACGACGTGGGATAACGTGGCGTTCATCAGCCCGGCAATGGCGGCGCGATACGGCTTCCTTCGTCTGGAGCAGAAGACGATTGAACAATCCGATCGCGCGAAGAACGTCAACGCGGATCACCAGTCCGACGCAGAGAACGTGATCGAGATCAACGTGGGAGGCCGCAAGGTGAAAGCAGCCATGTGGCCGCAGCCTGGACAGCCCGACAACGCAGTGACCCTCTTCATGGGTTACGGACAGAAGCGAACCGGCAGAGTCGGTAGCGGCTACGGCTATGACGCATACTCGATTCGCCCTTCGGGCTCGCAGTATGCAGGGTTTGGTGCGGTGCAGGCCACCAACGAACATTGGTCGATCGCGGTCCAGCAGGGCCACTTCACCATGGATGATCGTGCGCCTGTTCGTTCCTCGAATCTGGAAGAGTTCGAGAAAGAACCTAACTTCGCCCGCGAAGAGCCGGAGCCGGCACGCGACGAATCGCTTTATCCCGATTTCCGTGACAAAGGATGGTACCAGCAGCACGCCTGGGCAATGGCGATCGACCTGAATTCCTGCATCGGATGCCAGGCCTGTACTGTCGCGTGCTATGCGGAGAACAACATTTCTGTCGTAGGCAAGGAACAGGTGCAGCGCGGTCGTGAGATGTTGTGGCTGCGCATTGACTCGTACTACGAAGGCGATCCGGCGAACCCGACCATGTATTTCCAGCCGGTGCCATGCATGCAGTGTGAAAACGCGCCGTGCGAGCCGGTCTGCCCGGTGGGAGCCACGCTCCACAGCACGGAAGGGCTGAATGACATGGTCTATAACCGCTGCGTGGGTACCCGGTATTGCTCCAACAACTGTCCATATAAGGTGCGACGGTTCAATTTCTTCCTTTTCGCCGATTACGAGACGCCGATCAGGAAGCTGGGCCGCAACCCTGATGTCACTGTGCGCAGCCGCGGCGTGATGGAAAAGTGCACCTACTGCGTGCAGCGCATCAATGCCGCGCGCATTACCGCGGAAAAGGAAGACCGCCGCGTGCGCGATGGCGAAGTGAAGACCGCGTGCCAGCAGTCGTGCCCGACAGAGGCGATTTACTTCGGTGACATGAACGATCCGAACAGCAAGGTCGCAAAGTGGAAGAAAAACCAGCGCAATTACTCGCTGCTGGCAGACGTGAATACGCGTCCGCGCACCACGTACATTGCGTCCGTGAAAAATCCCAACCCCGAGTTTGAGAAGGCGTAGCGAATGGCTCCACAGGTTCAAGACGAAATTGATGTACTGCCACCAAAAGGCGTACGGCCGCCCATCCTGGGACCGGGCCAGACGTTGCGCACGGTCACAGACCGTATTGGTGGCGTGGTGCTCACCAAGCACACGCCGGTCTTCTGGCTGTTGATTGTCGCTGTTGCCGTGGCGATCACCGGTATTCTGAACACGGCCATTGGCTACCTGCTGATGAAAGGCACCGGGATCTGGGGTATCAATATTCCAGTCGGCTGGGGCTTCGCGATCGTCAACTTCGTTTGGTGGATCGGTATCGGTCACGCCGGAACGCTGATCTCGGCCATCCTGCTGCTCTTCAAACAGAGCTGGCGTACCTCGATCAACCGCTTTGCGGAAGCTATGACGATCTTCGCCGTCATGCAGGCCGGTTTGTTCCCTCTGGTACACACCGGTCGTCCATGGCTGGCCGCCTACTGGTTGTTCCCGTATCCAAACTCCATGGGCGTATGGCCGCAGTTCCGCAGCCCGCTGATCTGGGACGTGTTCGCGGTTTCGACGTACTTTACGGTCTCTTTCCTGTTCTGGGGTATCGGACTGATTCCGGACTTCGCGACGTTGCGCGACCAAGCAAAGACACTTACCGTTCGACGCATTTACGGAATGCTAGCTATGGGCTGGCGTGGCTCGGCGCGCCACTGGAACCGCTATGAAACGGCGTACATGCTCCTGGCGGGTCTGGCGACACCGCTGGTACTTTCAGTGCACAGCGTAGTCAGCCTGGACTTCGCCGTTTCAGTTGTTCCAGGTTGGCACACCACGTTCTTCCCGCCTTATTTCGTCGCGGGCGCCATCTTCTCCGGTTTCGCGATGGTGCTGATCCTGGCGATTCCGTTCCGCTATCTGTATGGAATGCAGGACTACATCACGCTGCGTCACCTGCAGAACTGCGCCAAGGTGATGCTGGCCACCGGTCTGATCGTCGCTTATTCGTACCTGCTGGAAATGTTCATAGGCTGGTACAGCAATGACAAGTACGAGCTGGCCATGGTGCACAACCGGCTCTTCGGTCCTTACTCCAAGTATTACTACACGCTGATCTTCTGCAACATCATCACGCCGCAGAGCCTTTGGTTTAACAAGGTGCGCTCCAGTCCGGCGTTGCTCTTCCTGGTCTCCTGTGTCGTGCAGTGTGGGATGTGGCTTGAGCGATTCGTGATCGTGGTGATGAGTCTTCAGCGCGACTACCTCCCCACTTCCTGGGGAATGTACTGGTTCACGAAGTGGGACGTGATGACCCTGTTGGGCACGATGGGCTTCTTCACGCTCCTCTTCTTCCTCTTTATCCGGTTTATGCCGGCGATTTCGATCTTTGAAATCCGGGCGCTGCTGCCGCAAGCGAAGGTGAAGGAATGACGACGGCCCAACCTATTTACGGAATGATGGCGGAGTTCGATAACCCGACCGACCTTGTGCATGCCGCCGAGGCAGCCTACGCCGCCGGATACCGCAAGATGGATGCTTATTCTCCGTATCCGCTGGAAGAAGCGGCGGAAGCCATCGGCTCTCATCATAATCGCGTGCCGTTAGTGTGCCTGATCGGGGCAATGCTGGGGATGATCGGCGGCTACGCGCTGCAATACTGGGTATCCGCGATTAATTATCCCATCAACTCCGGGGGGAAGCCGTTCCACTCGTGGCCGGCCTTCATCCCCGTGACGTTCGAGTGTGCAATTCTCGGCGCTTCGCTGGCGACTGTGTTTGGAATGCTGGCGCTGAATGGGCTTCCGCAGCCGTATCACCCTGTTTTCAACGTTCCGCGGTTTACTCAGGCAAGTACGGAGAAATTCTTCCTGTGCATTGAATCGCAGGACCCGCGCTTCAGCCCGGCGGAAACGAGAAGATTCCTTGAAGCCCAGCATCCGCACGAAGTCTCGGAGGTGCCGTATTAAGGCCCCGTCACAAATGCGCGTTGTGCTGCTGGCGATTTCCGCAGCGTCGATTTTTGCCGGCTGTCGCCAGGACATGCACAACCAGCCGAAATTCATTCCCCTGCGGCCCAGTGATTTCTACGCGGACCGCCGTTCGGCCCGTTATCCCATGCCGGGCACCATCGCTCGTCTGGAAGACGCGGCGGTTGACCGGGAGCAGCTTGACCCGAACAGCTACTTCCTTTCGGGGAAGCACGGAGCGCTCTTCGGCAACGAACTGCCACCACAAGTTGCGCCTGATGGGAAGGCTACGCTCGAACTGCTGAACCGCGGACAGGAGCGCTTCAACATCTATTGCACGCCGTGTCACTCCAGAGTTGGCGATGGTAACGGAATGATCGTGCAGCGCGGATTTAAGCATCCGCCTACGTTCCACCAGGCCCGGTTGCGCAATGCACCGCTGGGACATTTTTATGACGTTATCAGCAATGGCTGGGGCGCTATGCCGGACTACGGCCAGCAGATACATCCGGCGGACCGGTGGGCGATTGCCTCATACATCCGCGTTTTGCAGTTGAGCCAGAACGCGCAAGAAGCTGACGTGGCCCCTGCAGATCGCGACAAGTTGAATCAGCCATCAGCGCCTGTTCAGATTCCGGATACTTCGTACGTGAGTCCGACGGCCATGCAGCCGAACGTCTCCGTAGCAGCACCCACACCAGCGCCGCGAGGAGAATTGAAAGACCACCAACGGCCAGAGGAGAAGAAGTGAGCGCCACAACCCTCCACTTGACACCCCAGGATTACGCACCGCCGACAGTTATCGGGCGGATGCGCTCGACGGCAGCCGTTGTGGGCGCCGTGGGCGCAGTGGGCGCGCTGATCTGCGCGATCGTGAACTGGGAGCTCTTTCTCCGTGCATGGCTGGTCGCCTACATGTTCTGGCTGGGGCCAACCACCGGCGCCCTGTGTCTGCTGATGCTGCAGTACACGACCGGGGGCAACTGGGGACGGGTTGGTCGCCGCATCTGGGAAGCAGCTTCCAGCAACCTGATTATTATGTTCCTCTTCTGGCTGCCGCTGGCCATCGGGATGAAGAAGCTGTACCCGTGGGCAAATCCTGAGGTCGCAAAAACGTTAGGCGCCCAACAAGTTAAGTACTATCTCAACCCAACCGGCTTCTGGATCCGCGGTATTGCCTTCTTTGCTGTCTGGATGGTGCTGCTGTTTATTTTGCGCCGCTGGGCTGACAAGGAAGAAGCGGGCCAGACAACGCCCCAGCAATTTGTTCGAATTCAGAACCTGAGCGGCTTCGGAATCGTCTTCTACGCGGTTTCGATTACGTTCTTCGCCATCGACACAACCATGTCCCTCGATCCCAGATGGTGGTCAACGGTCTGGGGCATGCTCTTCATGGTGGGACAGGTGTTGACGACCCTCTGCTTCACCATTTGGCTGATCGTAAAACTGGCGGCCGTGGAACCGGTATCAAAGATGTTCAAGATCGACTACCTGCACGATTTCGGCAAGCTCATGTTTGCCTTTGTCGTGTTGTGGGCGTATCTCTCGTTCTCGCAGTGGATCATCATCTGGTCCGGCAACCTGACGAGTGAAATCAGCTGGTATTTGAAGCGCCTGAATCACGGCTGGCAGTACTTTGGAAGCTTGCTTATCTTTGCTCACTTCTTGTTTCCGTTTGCACTGCTGCTCTCACGCAACCTCAAGCGGCATGGACGTCGCCTGGTATTGATCGTCTACTGGATACTGATCATGCGTCTCATCGATCTGTTCTGGCTCACGGCGCCCAACTTTTATAAAGGGTATCCCGTGGAGGCAAACCTTGGGTTGTCGGGATTCGGCTTAAAAGACGCGATCTTCTATATCGTTTGCACCATCGGGCTGGGCGGAGTATGGGCATTCTTCTTTTTCATGAACCTGGGCAAGCGCTCGCTGATGCCGGTGTACGATCCCAATTTTGTCGAGATGCTGGAAGCAAAACATGGATAACTTTCACGCACAATCGGGAAGCCTGCACGTACAAGAAGGCCACGAAGAGAGCGATCTCAACGTCCGCGGGATCGCGCTGTTCCTTGCGGCTCTGGCCGTCTCCGGTGTGATCCTGGCGCTGTTGTGTTTCGGTCTATTCAAATTCTTCGAATACCGGCGGCATATGGACGAACCGAAGATGACGATCACTGAGAGCCAGCTATTTAATCAGCGCGAGGCAGCACGGGAAACAGAGGGCAGGACGCCGCTTCCTGAGGGTCAGGAAAGCGTGAGGCCGCTTCCCGACTGGTATGGCCGCGGGAAAATGGACGAGCACCTGACCCGGACATTCCCCGGGCCGCGGCTGCAGTATGACGACGTTTACGACATGTCACTTTTCCGCGACTCGGAAGAAGCCTGGCTGAGTTCATCGGGTAAGGACAAGAACGGCAATATTCATATCTCGGTTGACCAGGCGAAGCAGCTGCTGGTGCAGCGCGGCTTGCCGCAGGTTCCGGCGGCGGCTTTGCAACCTAATAATCTGCCCACTGCGGTACCCATGGTGCCGGCGGGACCGAGCAGGAAATAGAGTTCAAGGATTGGAGTAGTTTTGAAGTACCGCAATACAATTCGAATGGCCGCAATTGGGCTAGTGGCGCTCGCGGCCTCTACGGTCGCCGTTGCTCAGGTGGCGGCACCCCGGTTGCAGCCGGGCGACGGGTCCACGAACCAGACGCCCGCGATCTTTGACCAGATCGGAATTGAGCAGAACCTGAATCAGCAAGTACCTCTCGACCTGACGTTCACTGACGAGAACGGCCGGCAAGTACAGTTGAGGCAATACTTCGGCAGGAAGCCGGTCATCCTGACGCTGGTCTATTACCAGTGTCCGATGCTGTGCTCGCAGGTGCTCAACGGACTCACTGGGGCGCTGAATGGAATCGTGAAGCTGAACGTCGGCCGCGACTTTGACATTGTGACCGTTAGCTTTGATCCGCGGGACGACGCCAAAGCAGCCGCGGAAAACAAAAAGCTCTATATCAATCGCTACCGGCGGCCGGGAGCCGCAGAAGGCTGGCACTTCCTGACCGGCAAAGAAGACCAGATCAAGGCGTTGACTCACGCGGTCGGCTTTCGCTATGCGTGGGACCCTGAGATCCAGCAATATGCGCATGCCAGCGGAATCATGTTGCTTACGCCAGACGGCCGGCTGGCGCAGTATTACTACGGAATTGAGTATGCCCCGCGTGATATCCAGTTCGGACTGATTGAATCATCGCAGGGAAAGATCGGAAACGTGGTGGACAAGCTGCTGCTGTACTGCTACCACTACGATCCTGCCCGCGGCAAGTACGGGGCAGTGATTTTTAACATTTTGAGAGTAAGTGCGCTGGCGACGGTGCTTGTGCTGGGCGGATTCATGATTGTGATGTTCCGCCGCGATGCGCTGGCCGCCAGACAGAGCCGTTTTTAACCAGGACAGCCGAATAGATGCAATTTCAACTTCCATTATTTCCGGAGCAGGCCTCAACAGTCGCCACGCAGGTAGACGCCTTCTACCTGTTTCTGGTGCTGGTGACGACCTTCTTCTCCCTGCTTGTTGCCCTGCTGATCCTGTTCTTCATCATCAGGTACCGGAAGAGCCCGGACCGGCAGGCAGAACAGATCCACGGTTCGACTCTGCTCGAGATCATCTGGACCGCGATCCCTCTGGGCATTTCCCTGGTGATTTTCGTCTGGGGTGCCGCACTTTATTACGAGATTCAGAACCCGCCGCGGAACTCGCTGGAGATTTACGGCGTGGGCAAACAATGGATGTGGAAGTTCCAACATCCCGGTGGACAGCGGGAAATCAACTCACTCCATGTGCCCACAGGCCAGCCAGTGAAGGTGACACTGATCTCACAGGACGTGATCCACGACTTCTTTGTTCCGGCGTTTCGCGTCAAGACAGACGTGTTGCCCAACCGCTACGTCACCGCCTGGTTCACACCGACGACGCCCGGCAGTTATCACCTTTTCTGCTCGCAATATTGCGGTACCAAGCACTCTGAGATGACCGGTGAGGTCGTGGTAATGAAGCCGGAAGATTACGCCGAGTGGCTGGCCAGCGGCAAGGCGGAAGGATCGCTTGCATCGCAGGGTGAAAAGCTGTTTCAGGAATTTGGCTGCACTACGTGCCACCGTCCTGATTCCGGCGCCCGCGGCCCGAACCTCGCCGGGCTGTACGGTCGCCCAGTCCGGCTCAGCGACAATCGGGTGGTGATCGCTGACGACAACTACATCCGCGAGTCAATTCTCAATCCGAACGCAAAAATCGTTAATGGATTCCAGCCGATCATGCCCACGTTCCAGGGCGTGGTCAGCGAGGAAGGCCTGATCCAGATTACGGAGTACATCAAGCATCTGGCCGTCCAGGATGCTGATCCACTGAATAACCGCAGCAACCCCTCGGTGCTGCGTGATAACGAAGTCCCAACCATTCAGCAAGAGCTTCAAAGGGGTGGCCAGCCAGCACCGTCCGGGAAGAAACAATGAGTACCCAAGTCACAACCATGGCGCCGGTCATGCCGGCAAAGCATTATCTGAATGACAATTACGGGATCCGTTCGTGGCTCCTGACCAAGGACCACAAACGGATTGCAATCCTGTATCTCGTCTCGATCACGTTCTTTTTCTTTCTGGGCGGCGTCTTCGCGGCGCTGATCCGCCTGGAACTGCTCACTCCACAGGGCGATCTGTTCCAGTCCGATACGTACAACAAGCTTTTCAGCATGCACGGCATCAACATGGTGTTCTTTTTCCTGGTGCCGTCGATCCCGGCAACGCTGGGGAATTTCCTGCTGCCGATCATGCTTGGCGCAAAGGACCTTGCGTTCCCGAAGATTAACCTGCTGAGCTGGTACATCTATATTGGGGCGGCATTCTTCTCACTTGCCACCATGGTCAGCGGGGGCGTGGACACGGGCTGGACGTTCTATACGCCTCTGAGCAGCGGTTTTCTGCGCACGCACGTCGTCATGATGGCGGTGGGCATCATCTTTGCCGGGTTCTCGTCTATCTTCACGGGATTGAATTTCATCGTCACCGTGCACCGAATGCGTGCGCCGGGATTGACCTGGGGCAGGCTGCCTCTGTTTGTCTGGTCGAACTACGCCACCAGCCTCATCATGGTCCTGGCCACTCCGGTGCTGGCGATCACGCTGACCCTGCTGGCGCTGGAGCGTGGCTTCCATATCGGAATTTTCGATCCCAAACTGGGTGGCGATCCCGTGCTTTTCCAGCACATGTTCTGGTTCTACTCCCATCCCGCCGTTTACATCATGATCCTGCCGGGCATGGGTGTGATCAGCGAACTGATTACGTGCTTCTCGCGGAAACGCGTTTTCGGCTACTCATTCGTTGCCTTTTCCAGTATCGCGATTGCGGTATTCGGCTTCCTGGTCTGGGCGCACCACATGTTCGTGGCCGGCATCTCCCAGTACTCGGCAATGGTGTTCTCTCTGCTGAGCATGGCCGTGGCCATCCCCTCGGCGGTGAAGGTTTTCAACTGGACCGCCACGATGTACAAGGGCTCCATCAGCCTGGAAACGCCGATGTTGTACGCACTCGGCTTTATCGGATTATTCACCATCGGCGGCCTGACCGGTGTCATGCTGGCCGCGCTCGGCATGGACATTCACATCCACGATACCTATTTTGTGATTGCCCACTTCCATTACGTCATGGTGGGAGGCATGGTCAGCGCATATTTAGGCGGGCTGCACTTCTGGTGGCCCAAGATAACCGGAAGAATGTATCCCGAAGCCGTGGCCAAGTTGGCGGCGCTGATCACGTTCATCGGGTTCAATCTCACATTCTTCCCGCAGTTCATCCTCGGTTACCTGGGAATGCCTCGGCGCTATCACACCTACCCGCCGGAATTTCAGGTCCTGAATGTGCTCTCAAGCGCGGGCGCTTCCGTTCTGGCCGTTGCCTTTATCCTGCCCGCGATCTATTTCCTGTGGTCACTGAAATATGGCGCCATTGCCGGCGACAATCCCTGGCAGGCAACCGGACTGGAATGGCAGACGACTTCGCCGCCGCCGACCCACAATTTCCACGAGACGCCGGTTGTCACCACTGAACCTTATCACTACGGAGAAGATAAGGAGGTCACTGTTGTCCACTAGCCAGACAACCACCACCGAGCATCATTCGGCGCTGGCACACCAGTTTGACAGCATGGCCCAGCAGCAGGACGCCTCCACCTTCGGCATGTGGGTCTTCCTGCTCACGGAACTCATGATGTTCGGCGGCCTGTTCGCCGCGTACCTGATCTATCGCCTGAAGTACTACGAGGCATTTGTTGCCGGAAGCACCAGCATCAGCGTGAACTGGGGATTCATCAACACGCTTGTCCTGATCGGCTCCAGCTTGACCATGGCGATGGCGGTCTACGAAGCGCAAAAAGGCAACCGCAGATGGCAGGTCAATTACATTATTTTGACCATGATCCTGGGTGTGGTCTTCCTTGGAGTGAAAGCCAAGGAATACTACGACAAGTACGATGAATGCCATATTCCAGGATCGGTCATCGGCAAGGGATTCGACGCAATCGGCGGGTGTGATGTAAAGAATCCGAAGCTGGGTAACATCATGGAAGAGATCAGGGACCGGGGAAACAAGAACGGTCATCCGGTTCCGGAACCGTCGGCGAAGCAGACCGCGCAGCAAACGGAGATTTTCTTCTCATTTTACTTTGCCATGACAGGCTTGCACGCCTTCCACATGATCATCGGTCTCGGATTGATGACATGGCTGCTGCTACGTGCGAACCGTGGCGAGTTCGGTCCGGCTTATTACACGCCAGTGGAACTCGGTGGGTTGTATTGGCACTTTGTTGATATTGTCTGGATTTTTCTGTTCCCGCTGCTCTATCTGATTAACCGGACGGGAGCAAAGTAGAGGAGACCATGGCTTCGAATTCCAGTCATTCCCATCCCACTCCGATGTTGTACCTGGTGATCTTCGGCTGCCTGGTGGCAGGCACCGTTCTCACTTATCTTGCCGCTACCTGGGAAATGGGCATTTTCAACCCCATTGTGGCCCTGGCCATTGCCTGCACCAAGGCGACGCTCGTGGTTTTGTTCTTCATGCATGTGCGCTACAGCACCAGGCTCACACAGGTAACCATTTCCGCCGGGATCTTCTGGCTTTTCATCCTGATTACCCTCAGTTTGAGCGACTATCTTTCCCGGAATCTTTTCTCAAGGTAGAGTCGCGTAGTTGTTGGAGGGCCGGAGCTTCAGCTCCGGCCTTCTCTATTTGGTAAGAACTCCCTCGATAAAATTCAGTGCCCGAGGGTCGTTGCTTTGTCCAAGCCAAAAAATCGCCTGTTTTCGAACGGCAGGGTTCCTGTTGGTCTTTGCCACATTGATGAGCAGCGGCACACCGTCTCCGTCGTGAATCTGGGATAGAGCGAATACGGCCTTCTTCTTTACCTCTGTATCGGGATCATTTTCGATTGCGGCGGAAATCTCACCCGCCTCCTTGCGGCCCGCTTTCTGCGCCAGCCAGAAGAGAGCCTGCCCGCGAACGCGCGGGCTACTGTCATTGTGGGCCATGCCAATCAGGTCCTGCAGTGCCTCGGGCTCGGTGCTCTGGGAAATGGCGAAAGTGGCCTTTTCGCGGAAACGATCGTCGGAATCCGATTTTACGGTCTGGCGTAGCAGTTCCAAGCCTTGCTTCCCGCGTTCCATGCCGACCCAGAAGGCTACATCTTCACGCAGCCGGAGCGGCTGACCAGGTTGAATGAGCGTGCGCAGAGCTGAATCCGCGGCAGGAACATCGTGGAAGGCGATGGCCATAATGGCCTGCTTGGAAACGTTGTCGCCATGCCGAGCCTCTTCGCTGTTGTCCGACTTCGCAAAGGTCAAAAGGTATGCCACACTCTGCTCGGGCTTAACATCGTCCAACCAATAGAGTGGCAACCCGGCAAAATCGAGCGGGCAGTCCTGGCTGAAGATCCGCACCTTCACCAGCTTTGAAGTTTCATACTTCAGGAATACGAACGCATAGGGCACCGGCTCCGGCGGAGCGCAATTCGATACCGTACCTGTGAAGTTGTCGCCGTGTTCTGAATCCATCCGGCAGCCGAGACAGCATTTGCCGGCGCTGCTTTCCTGCCCTCGGTAATCCCAACAACACATGGTGCGCTCTTTCGCTTTTGCCGGAACGCGATAGCCAATCCACGCCGGGCCAGCCGCCTTCGCCGCTGTGTCGGCAATGGTTGCTTCCATTCCCGCGCCGGCAGAGCGCTCCTGAACTCGGGCATTGGTTATGTTTGGCTTTTGCGCAGTGGCCATCGCGGCCAGAAGCATGATTCCTAATAAGAGAGCAGCGTGCTTGAAGTTCATAAGACTCCTATTTGTTCAGGATCTCCATCATGTATTCGGTGACTTCAGGAGAGTTCATGATTGAGAGTTTCTGCAGCCAGGCTTTCCTGAGCTCAGGATTGGTTTCCTTCCGGGCCAACTCAACCATAGGGCCAGCAGCGTTGTGCAGGAAGAGCGCGTTGATCACGCGTTTCTTTGTCTTCACGTCGTTGGTTCTGCTGTAAATGTTGACAAGTCCGGTCAGGGCATCTTGGCCACCCACCATTCCCAGCGTGTTGATGGCTTTATCCAGCACCTCGGGGTCTTTTTCAGTGTTGGCAATCTCAAGCAGGCCCTGGCTGTCACCAGACATCATCATGCCCTCGATCACGGCCGTCCTTGTTTGCGGATCGCCAGCGCTCTTGTATAGCTCGCGCAATTCCGTGCGGCCGCCCATCATTCCGAGGTGCCGGATTGCCTCCCTGCGCAATTCAGGAGACTTCTCAGTTTTCGCTACGGCAAGGACATCCTCTCTATCGCCGGACATCAGCCAGCCCTGGAAGACAGCTTTTTTCACGGAAGCGTCCGTGGTGCCGTTGTAAATCTCTTTCAGGATGGCGCCGTTCCGGTTGCCGCCCATTCCGATATAGCGGATGGCCCGCTTTTGCAGTTCAGGGTCGTTGTTTGCTTTCGCGAGCGAGAGAAGAATCTGCTGCGCCTTGTCCGAACCATTCTGGGACAGCACGAACAGCGCCTTATCTTTTAGCCTTGGTGAAGAATTCCCATGAATTACCTTGTCAAGAATCGGAACAGCTCGTTCCGGGGGAGCGTTCATCAGGGACATGAGCGCGGCTTCTTTTTCTGATTCATCTGCTACCGTGCTTGGATCTGTCGCTGTTCCTTTGAGGTCCACTTCGAGCGCGCTCGCATCCTTGAGCCATTTGCTTTGCGGATAGTTCTTGCGCAAATCGGCGATCGTCGCCAGCGCCGAAGGCTTGTTGCCGGCTTTTCCCAGCGCGTAGGCCTTCCAGTAGAGAGCGGCGTCAGCACGGCGCCCACGAAGGCCGGCCGCTTCGTCGAAACTACGAACAGCATCGTCGTAGTCGCCGGCATTCAGAGCTGAAGTTCCCTGGGTATAGAGTTGGTCCTCGCGCGAATTCCCTTGCGGGGTGGCTTGTGGGTCAAACAGGTTCGTGGCAGTTGCCGATTGGGCAAGGGAGAGAACTCCGCAGCCGGTGATGAAGAAAATACAAAGAATGCCTGACATGAATCGTTGCATATGAGTTATAGCCTCTGGTTTACGGTTCCGGTGGAGTTCCGCTCCTGCCGGACTCGAGAATTGACTTCAGCGCCGACCACGCGCACTTTGAAGAGCAGGTCCTGAGAATTGATTTGCTGGTGGATCTCGCGCAGATCGCCGGACGAAAGATCTGAAGGGCTGTTGGCGATTTCTGCCAGGACTCTGCCCAGATCGTCGAGAACCGCGGCTACCCTCGGGTCGCCGACGCGCTGCGCACTGGCACGATACAGGTAGTTGTCGTCCAATAGTTCACGCGCGGTTTGTTGTTGCGAAGAGAGATCTCCCGGAGCTTTGCCATCCGCATGCATGATCTCTATGAGCAGCATTTGCGAGCGCTGCAGGTGACCGTCAACTGCAACCAGAACCACGCGCTGCGGATTTGGAGCAACGATCTTCTGTGCAACGCTCACGTCATGCCTCGGCCAGAAGCGTCCGGCAACAAATGCCGCGACCACGAGCAACGCCATGGTACTTACGAGCGCCCACTTGGGCGGTGACAGAAAAAACCTGCGCAGGCCGAAGCCGCGGCTGGGCAGGCGATCGCGAAGCTGTAGCCACGTCTTTTCTTCGAAGCCTGCGAACGGTTCCGGAACTTCCAGAGGCGGAATTTGCTCCAGCAACGTGCGCACGCGAGCAAATTCCTCGCGGCAATGGGAGCACTCGCTCAGATGCTGCTGCAGCTGCTGCTCGCCATCGGCATCGCCGTAATAGTGCAGCACGATCTGTTCTTCAGTGAGATGATTCATTTCACGGCACTCGCATAAGGCTCAAGTTGCTGCCGCAGCTTCTGCACCGCGCGAAAAACACTGTGCTTGGCGGCATTGGTTTTCAGGTTCAAAGTCTGGCTGATCTCTTCAATGGAGCGGCCTTCCATATGGCGCATAGTGAATGCCACCCGCTCAGAGGGGGTGAGCAAGCCCATAGCGCGAGCCAGCTTCGCTTTCAATTCCGCGCTCATGACCAGACGCTCAGGTCCGGGTGCGTCCGCTGCCAACTGGACCTGCCGACCCTCTTCAGGGTCCGGATCTTCGGCGATCTGGTAAGCATCTTTTTGGTCCATGCGCGACTTCCTTGCGTCCAGAAAATCCAGGGTGCGATTCACTGCGATCCGGTAAACCCAGGTATAGAAGTTGGATCTGAGTTCAAATCGATCGAGCGCCTTGTAAGCACGCAGGAACGTCTCCTGCACGAGTTCTTCGGTGTCCTGCGGGTTTCCAGTCATCCGATACACCACGTGGTAGAGGCTGCGGGAATAGCGCTGCACCAGGATGCGAAACGCCTCCTGATCGCCAGCGAGCACCTGCTCTACTGCGGCTGCATCGGTTACCTGCATTCGAATAACTTAGACCGGAAAATAAGAGCGCGGTTAGGTAAAAGCTGCTTTGCGGCCACTGCGGAAGTGATCACGATCCGAGCCGGAAAACGTGCGGCGCCCGAGGCCGCGTTATAGGAGATAGGGATTCCTCGCTGCGCTCGAAACTAGGAGAAAATAGAGTTTGCGATTCTCAGGACTGTGCTCTCGTCGAAGTGCCGGCCCAGAACCTGCAATCCGATCGGAAGCCCGCCCGTACTCTGGCCGCAGGGGACGCTGATTCCGGGAATTCCGGCCAGATCGGCGGTGACGGTGTAGATATCGGCCAGATACATGGCGAGAGGATCATCGCTCTTTTCGCCCAATTTGAAGGCGGGAGTGGGAGCGGTTGGGGTGATCACTGCGTCGACCTTTGTGAATGCCTGCTGAAAATCACGGGCAAGGAGCGTGCGGACTTTTTGGGCTTTCAAATAGTAGGCGTCATAATAGCCGGAACTCAGGGCGTATGTTCCGAGGATAATGCGACGCTTCACTTCGGCGCCGAATGCTTCATCGCGGGTTTTGCGGTACATCTCTGCGAGAGTTTTTGCGCTCTTGCTGCGGTAGCCATAGCGCACACCGTCATAGCGCGCCAGGTTGGCAGACGCCTCGGCCGTGGCAATCACGTAATACGTGGGAATCGCATACCCGGTGTGCGGGAGTGAGACCGGAACTATCTCTGTGCCCTGAGCGGCAAGTTTCTGAATAGCTGCTTCAACGGCAGAGCGAACTTCCGAATCAAGGCCTTCTCCGAAGTACTCTTTTGGGACGCCAAGGCGCAGCCCCTTTACAGGCTTCTGTAATTCAGTCCGGTAATCCGGGACCGGAACGTTGGCGGATGTGGAATCCATGGGATCGTGCCCCGCGATCACGCTGAGAAGGATTGCTGCGTCTTCCACGGTGCGCGCGAGTGGGCCGATGTGATCGAGCGAAGAGGCAAAGGCGATCAAACCATAGCGTGAGACGCGGCCATAAGTCGGCATGAGACCAACCACGCCGCAGAAGGACGCAGGCTGGCGAATTGAGCCGCCCGTATCAGAGCCGAGGGTCGCTACTGCTGTACCCGCTGCAACTGCAGCGGCCGAGCCGCCACTGGATCCGCCAGGGACCCGCGATTTGTCGCGAGGATTGCGGACGGAACCATAGGCGGAGTTCTCGTTAGAAGAGCCCATGGCAAATTCGTCGCAGTTGAGCTTCCCCAGGACAATAGCGCCTGCAGCTTCCAGCCGTTCGACAGCCGTACACGTGTAGGGTGGAACAAAATTTTCGAGAATCCGGGAGCCAGCGGTGGTGCGGATACCGCGCGTTACCATCACGTCTTTGATACCCATGGGGACGCCGGCGAGCGGCGGAAGAGTGTCGCCACGCGAGGCAAGCGCATCAATGTTCCGCGCCTGCTCAAGTGCGCGATCTTCGCACAGAGTAAGGTAGGCGTGAATCTCGCCGTCCTCAGCTTTGATTTTCTTATAGAACGCTGTGACAAGTTCTGCGGCAGAAAGCTTGCGGTCGCCGATGGCGGAAACGATGGCAGGAATCGTGAGAACGGGAGTGTCCATTTAACGGTAGAGCCTGCAGACGATCTGGTGATCGGGTGATCTGGTGATCGGGTGAGCGGACCCCGACTGGTTGCTGAGCGCTGAATGGTGAGGGCTCATCTTTCGATCACCTTCGGCACTTTGAAGAACTGTCCGTCCGTCGCGGGGGCATTCTGCATGACTTCAGTGCGGGGCAAGCAGGGGCGCAACTGGTCTTCGCGCGATGCGGGAATCGATTTAGAGTCGGTAACTGCGTTCTCTCCGGCGGCCGCGAGCTGGGCCATTGGAGGGACATCGCTGGTGTCCAGTTCGTTGAGCTTGTCGATGTAGCTGAGAATAGAATCGAGATCCTTTACCATGTGCTGGCGTTCCTGCGCGGTGAGCTCAAGATTCGCGAGGTCAGCGATGTAAGAAACGTCTTTATCCGTGATGCGCATACTCAGGTAAGAAGATTGAAAAGGATTCGCGCGGGTTATTTCCCGCCCGGAAGCTTGAATCTGACTTCGCTGACTGCGTGTCCGAGCAATTCATTGTAGCCAGCGATGTACTTGCCCGTGAAGGATGCGAGCTGGGCTCGCCAAGCCCTGTCTGGGACTTCCACGGTCAAAACTCCGCTTGAGAATTCTGACGCTTTAGTTCTGGCGGCCACTTCCTTGCCACAAACAAGCGGCCAGGCAAGCAGAATTGCTTCTTCGGCGGGCCGGGCCCGCAGCAATTCCCTCATGATGTTACGTAATCCTGTGCGAACAGCTTCCATTATTTCCTGGCCAGGAAGTGATTCTAGCATCTGTGCACCGCAAAGCCTGGATGCTCGGGAGAAAGTGCAGCCAAGAGCCTGCGCGTGTGGCGGACGACATTTAAGGGTGATAATCAAACTGGAAAGAGATGTTCTGTCGGTGGCTTCTCCTGGGCACAGAATTCTTGGTTTCGCTCTTTAAATTGAATGACTTACGTGGCTTCAGAGTTGCTCCATTCAATGCGGCAGGGAACCGCTGAGCGGCTATTTCAAGCCGTTCAGGGAATCCTTCTTAATACTGCTGCGACTGGCTAATAAGATAAGGTCGATTTAATATCTCGTTCAGTTTCCGTGTCATAGCTGGATCGTAACTCGCGCCCGATGGCGCCAGGAGAGGCAACCACCATGCACAAGCCCGTGAAGTATGTAGAGAAGGTCATGACGTACGCCGCCCGCGGAGCGTGGGCCGCATTTGACCGGCTCAACCAGATCAATCAGCGCCCGGCGTTCACTCCGAAATGGTCGGACAAGCCGATGCTGAAATCCTGGGAAAAGACGAAGCCGCCACTTGGGTGGCCGCGCAGCACTGACTCTCTCTGTCCGAAGTGCGTTCCTGAGATCCGCCAGCAAATTATCGATGGCAAGCTACCGCACGAAGTCCTGTTGAACGAGAAGGTTGGGGAAATCAAGGCCACCATCATCGAGCGTGATGGAAAGATCATGATGGTGAAGGATTGCCCGGTTCACGGCCACTTTGAAGACGTGATGGCCGTTGACGTGGATTTCTTCAAGCACCTTGAATCGGTTTTCCCGGGCCGCGATATCCGCGCGCACAACGATGAAGGCCTCCACAACCACGGCACCAGTACGGTGAAGCATGGCCGCGGTTCGGTGCTGACGATCGATCTGACCAACCGATGCAACATGATGTGCGATCCCTGCTTCATGGATGCGAACCAGGTCGGCTTTGTGCATGAGCTGACATGGGACGAAATCAAGCAGATGCTGGACAACGCCATCTCGATCAAGCCGCGGCGGCAGATGTCGGTCCAGTTCTCTGGCGGCGAGCCAACGCTTTCGCCGTACTTTCTGGATGCCGTTCGCTATTCCCGGCAGGTTGGTTACAACTCCGTGCAGGCTGCGACGAACGGAATCGAATTCGCCAAGTCGCCTGAGTTCTGCCGCCAGGCCGCTGAAGCCGGTCTGCGCTACGCATACCTGCAGTTTGATGGTATCGGCAATGCGGCCAATTCGCACCGCCAGGTGGGCAACCTGTTTGACGTGAAGCTGCGTGCGATCCACAACCTGCATGAAGCAGGCGTAGACATTGTGCCGGTGACGACGATCATCAATGGCATCAATAACGAGCAGGTCGGCCGCATCATTCAGTTCGCGCTCGACAACCCGAAGACCATCAGCTTCCTGAGCTTCCAGCCAGTGTCTTTCACTGGCCGTGATGAAGAAATTACAGACGATCGCCGCCACGCACAGCGCTACACGCTGAGCCACCTGGCGCACGACGTAAAGAACCAGACTGGTTTGGGCGAGCCGGCACGTGACTGGTTCCCGATTTCGTTTATGTCCACCTTCTCTGATTGGGCAGACCTGATTCACGGACCTCAGGCGGAGTGGGGCCAGTTGAGCTGCGGCTGCCACCCGAATTGCGGTGTGGGCATGGCAGTGATGATCGACAAGGAAACCAAAGAAGCGGTACCGGTCACCGCCTTCCTGAATGGTGACCACATTGCCAAGGACGTGGCGCGGATCACAGATGCCGGACGCGGCCGGTTCCTCTCAGTGTTCGGCATGGCTCTGGCGCTGGCCAAGAACTACGACCCGTTCAAGGCGCCCAAGCACTTCAAGTTGATGGACTTGCTCAAGAAGTTCGACAAGACGTTCGGCGCGACCAAGAGCGCAGATAAGAAGTATGGCAGCGTGAGTGGTGATCGTTCGATTGAAGACATCAAGAAACGCCGCCAGGATCGCTGGAATTTTCTCTTTATCGCCGGAATGTGGTTCCAGGATCTTTACAACTATGACTTCCGCCGCACCGAGCAGTGCATCATTCCCTACGCCACGCAGGAAGGCGAGATCAGCTTCTGCGCCTACAACACCGGCGTAGGCTGGCGCAACATCATTGAAAAGATGCACATGACGGCCACGCTCACCAAATGGTATGAAGAACACGGCCGCCATGAAATCTTTGCGGGTGGCAAGAAAGTTGGTCTTGCGGAAGCCGGTCACAAGCTTCAACTCAAGAGAGAGCACGTGGAAGCGGGACGCAACACCACACTCGATGAACTTGGTATCGCCAAGACCGCACGCGAAGAGAAACTCCGCGCCCGAGATGAAAAACTCAAGAACGAAGCCGAGCACGCCCGCATGGAGAAGCTCTATCGCCAGCACATACTGAAAGAGCAGCAGCCTGAAGGCGGATTCGTTCCGTTGACCTCAATCGCACCTGCGAATGGTAACGGGAAGGACGCCAAGAAAGAAGAAAAGGAAGAGGTCTTCGGCGACTAACGGGCAGCCAATTAAAAGAACTGAAGGGGCACAAAGCGATTTGTGCTCCTTTTTCATTACACTAGACCTCCACTGAGACAGGAACTTGAAGCAACACCGATCCATCATCCGATTCCGCAGATCATTCTGCAGGGTGTGCGTGGGTGCGGCCGTCCTCTTTTTTGCAGGATGCGCTGGTGCACCCAAACACCCGGCGTGGAGCACGGCTACCGGTGCTGAACAGCACGAGCGCCTTATGTGGCAGGCGGTGCGTGACAAGGATTGGAAGAACTTTGAAGCTCATCTGGCTCCCATGTTTGTGGGAGTGACCTCCCGCGGAGTCGCGCTAGACCGCGCCGGATGGCTGGCGTACTGGAAAGAATCGCAAATCGGCGCGTATACCTTCGGAGAGGTAACCGTGAAGCCGGCAGGCGCGGACATGGTTGTGACTTATCCACTGCAACTGGCCGAACCTGGGGGAACAGCGCCGGGACCGGCTTTACGGGTTGTTTCTGTCTGGCAGTCTGTTAAGAGTCGCTGGATCCTGATCAGCACATCATTGACCCCCGTGGTGCAATGACCAAAGTACTCGGCCTTTGGGTATTTCTGGTACTTCAGTTACCTACCTTAATTCCCGCGCAACGCTAGAATTCGCTTGGACGGTTGCGAAGACAAAAACGCGCAGCCGCATCGCGGTTTTTCGATCCTTCCGCGCCATATTTGGTCAAACCAGGAAGTGCTGCATGAAGCCAGAGGGCAGAAACTCCAAGCAGGGGTTCTCGCTGATTGAACTCGTTGTAGTCATTGCGATACTGCTGACGATTGCCACCATAGCGGTTCCGCAGATACAGAAGATCAATCGGAATTACAAACTGCATGCCGCCGGACACACCGTGGCCGGTCTCATCCAGCAGGCAAGATTGCAGGCGGTGAAGAGCAACCAGCCGGCTTACGTACAGTTCGACAACACAGTTTCTCCGAACATCGCGTACATCACCACCACTCCAGGCGCGGCTTACGCCGGCGGCCCGGACGACGTAGCCGTGAATGGCGACGTCAGCTTCCGGACCACGAGTCTGCCCAGCGGCTCGCAAGTGACCCAACTGTACACGTATATGGGTGTTCCGACCTCCGGCCCGTCTGCCACAGTCGTGGAAACAGGAACCGTGATCGGATTTAACGGACGTGGATTGCCGTGCATAGGAACGGTCGCAAACCCGACAGTATGCATACAGAAGGATGGCGCGCAAACGCCGGCCTTCCTGTGGTTGATGGCGCTTTCCCCGAATTTCAATGAGTGGGAAGCAGTAACTGTAACACCAGCGGGGCGGGTGAAGTCCTGGCGGCTGACGAACGCCAGCACGGGTAACTGGCAATAAACGGAGCAGGATATGAACCGCACAACCAAAAAGTCGGGCTCCGCGAGCGAGGGATTCAGTCTTGCTGAACTCACGGTAGCAATGTTCGTCCTGATCGTCGGCGTCCTCGGCGGGATGACGATGGTGATCATCGGAATGACGCGGAACAACACCAACCGTGTGGACACGACCGCGACCAATGTAGCGCAAGCGGTGATCGAACAGATTTCGGGCGTGCCGGCGAATACGAACAAGGTGGTGGCAGTCGCGGATTGCGTGCAGACTGACCCGACTACAAGCACACTCAAAATCAACACCGCTCCAGGCGGCGCCAGCCTGAAAACCAACGGCGACATAGATTTCCTGGCCGACAATCAGGCCACTTTGAACGGCAATAACTACCAGCTTACTTACACGGTCTGCGGAAACAACGGCCTGCAGACCACGTATGACGTGCGCTGGAACGTACAGGCGGTTGGAGCCGGGGGATGGGGCAAACTGGTAACAGTCTCGGCACGGCAGCCGTTCGTTTATGGGCAGACCGGCATTGCGTATATCCGTCCGGTCACGCTTCGCACCATCGTTTCCATGTGATAACTATGCCAACCAAAAGCAATTCGAGGTCGAGCGGTTTCTCGCTGGTAGAACTTATCATCGTCGTGTTCCTTCTTTCGATTGTGGTGGGCGGGATCTTCTCGCAGATCGAAAGAGCACAGGTCAAGTACCACGTGGAAGACCAGAAGATGGACCTGACCCAGCAGGAACGTGACTTTATCGACCAGTTCACACGCGACCTTCGCCAAGCCGGATATCCTTCACCCACGCAATATGGCAACCGTTTCGACCTGAGCTCGCAGTATACCGCCGTGGGTGTGTACTACATCTCGCCGACGCAGGTGAGCATGGAAGCTGACGTGGACGGCGACGGCATTGTTGACGAGATTACGTATACGTTCGATAACAGCGCGGCTCCGTGTCCGTGTCTAAGACGCGCTTCCGCTCCCAAGCAGGACGGCGTGATGCCCTGGAACCAGGCTGCCGCCAACCCCACCACGCCTTACACAGAGGTGCAAGGTCTGGTTGCTGTGGCAGGACAGCCGGTGTTCACTGCCTCTGACCAGAATGGCAGCAGCGTGTCCCTGGCGACGCCGATCAGCCTGAGTTCGGGCAGCCTGACAGATTCCACGTATCAGCTGCTGAAGACGATCAAGAATGTAGGCATCACCGTGACCACGCAGGGCAACAAGGACCCAGACGGACGCAAGGTGATCCAGGTCACCATGACCGGAATGGCCCGCTTGCCCAACAACTGACAGGAGAGAACAGATGCGATTCTCACGAAACAGGAAATCGGGATCGGGTGAGCGGGGCATTGCTTTGATGATTGCTCTGCTGGCGATTGTTCTGCTGGCCTGCATTGGCGTGGCGCTGATGTACATGGCGGATACAGAGAACAGCATCAACAACAATTACCGTGATTCGCAGCGAGCCTACTTTGCGGCCCGGGCAGGCGCGGAGAATGTGCGCGTGCTGCTGGCACAGGGCGGCACCTTGAATGCGCAGGCAGCTGCCATGATCGGCATGCCAACCCCGGGTACCCTGACGAATGTGCTCTATGTGCTGAATCCCAATGCGACTGAAACGATCAACTCAAATACGATCATTTCGGGCACCAGCGTTGCCGACAACGCGTACATCGATGATGAGCTTTGCCAGGAGCAGTTCGTAAATCTCGTGAACGGCGGCAGCCCGCTTACTCCGATGGTAACCGCCGCCGGAAGCCCACCCCCGCCTTGCGCCGGTGGAGGCCACATACCTGCGGCGACAACTTACTTCACTCCCGTCACGTTGACGACGGCAGACGTGCCTGGCACAGGCAACGCAAATTCACTTGATTTCAAGTGGGTGCGCATCACCAACAAGCAGAACTACATGGGGCTGGTGAACCAGAAGGTGGATACGGCCGCGTCGAATGACTCGAAGATCTGCTGGAACGGCACCAAGGAAATTGCAGTTCCTCCAACGACGGATTGCACGACTTTGACACCGGTCGCCGAACCGGTGTGGTTGCTCACATCGCTCGCTCTTACCTCTAAAGTGGGAAACAATCCTGGTTCTCGCCGCATGGTGCAGACTGAGGTAGCGCTGAATCCTCCGCTGATGGCCCCCGCACCAATCTCAACTCAGGCGCCGGTGCAGCTGCAGGGCAGCTTCATTCTGGATGCGTACGACAACTGTACGTGTACTTGTGCCTCCTTGCCGGACAGCCACGGCAATATAAGTTACTCAGATTGCCCGAACAAGGCAGGCTGCAATAAGACCGCGCACGCCATCTTCACGGGCGGGTCTGTGAACGTCAATGGTGGCGCAGGCAACACTACCTCGGCATTTGGAAACGATCCGACAGGTAACGCGTCGATACAGAATGTGGACCCGTGGCCGTATAACATCGACGATCTCATTACGCAGTACAAAGCGGGAGCCCAGATCGCTCCCTACAGCTGCACGGGGACGGCGAGCTTCTTCACCGCGCCTCCCACATACAAGAACTGCGGCACACAGAGCAGCCAGAATTTTGGCACGTATCCGTCAGGCCTGCCCGTGGAACCGCTGCCGGGCACTTTCACTTCGGTCACTGAATACGTCCCGGGCAGCGTCAAGCTGACGTCGGCAGCTACGGGATCAGGCATCCTGATCGTGGATGGCGATCTTGAAATTAACGGCGGTCTCAATTGGTACGGACTGCTTCTGGTGCGCGGAAAAGTTTCGTTCACCGGTGGCGCAGGCCAGGACGTAAACCTTTACGGCTCGGTTCTGGCGGGCCAGGACGTGAACGCGACCGACCAGGCGCAATCCGACAACTTTGGCGGAAGCATTAACTTCCATTGGGACGTGTGCGCCATGAAGAACCTCAACAGCGGCCGCCCGCCTCGTATGCTCGCAACACACGAACTTGCTTTCTAAAGGACCCTTATGAAGTACACGGCTGTGGTAGCCCTAATATTTGCAGGACTGGGGGCCTGCGCTGCGCAATCGGATAAACCGGCAACACTGGCGGATATCGCCCGCAAGGTAAAGGCGGAAAAGAAGGCAGCCGTCGTTTTTTCCGATGACAACCTGCGAAGGATCCCGGCTGACGCGGTGAGCACCGCGAGTTCGGAAAAGAGCAGCCAGAGCTCTGCGACAGCCTCAGCGCAGGCTGGTTCTGAGACAGCAGCGCCGTCCGGAGCAACCAAGAAGGAGCCGACTCCCGCAAGTGCTGACAAGAAGGGCAGCAACAAATCTTCCACCGATTTGAAGGCCGAACTCGACAAGGTCAAGTCCCAGCAGCAAGGCTGGGAAAACTCCTCGAAGCACTACGAGGAGCTGCTGCAGACGGAAAAGGACGAGTTTCGCCGTCAGATGTATGAGGACGCCCTGAACAATGACCGGGGGAACGCAGCCGCGTTCAAGCGCAAAGCAGATGATCTGGAAAGCCAGTTAAACAAGCAAAAAGAGACATCCGCCGGTGATGGCACGCAATCCGCAAAGACGTCGCCAGGCCAGCCCTGATTTGAGATTGAATCCGGCGTGCCCACGCAATGGTGCATGTGCTGCCTGGCCTCTGGTACATGAAGATATCAGCGAGGTGGCCGTATCTAAGGGGAGTCAACACGGCCTATCGCAAGTTCTGTCACCATCCTTCAGTTACCTGCGCTTCACACTCCAGCTCTGTACAATCTTTCTTGTCTCTTCAGGCTGCGGCAGGGGTACTGTTCGCGGACCGCATGTGTTTGCGCAAACCAGGCGGAAACGCGGCAGACCTCAACATCAGGCGACACGGCGGCGCTCCGGACCACAAAGCTCTGACTTTCCGGGGCGACAATGCGTTGCACAGATGAACCTGGCTTGCAAAGCCCTGAACTCAACGGTAGTGGATTGCGCCGGACTCGCGCCATTCATAGCCGTAAGATAAACGCTCAACCAGTATCTTCATCCGGCTGTATCAAACCCAACGACCGGCAGGCCGTCGCTCAATGGAGCGACGCGTAGCGCAGATCAAAGGCGGGCTGTTCCGCCACGAACGCGAATGGCACTGCAGGCGAACCGACGATGCCGGCAGCTAACGCTGCGCAGCACGTTTAAGAAGTGCGCAAGTTGGTCACTTGAGGTTTTTTATGGGATTTTCAGGGCCGAACGAGCCCTGACTGGCGGTGCGAAAGTTCCGCCACCTCCCCAGATGCAGTTCCTCACAGAGGGAACCAGCCGCTGAGCCGGCTGGTTTTTTTTGTGCTCGCAAACATCGAGCTAAAGTCGACGATTAAGTGCTCCGCTACAATGGCAGCACCGCCGATGCCGTCTCCAGGACTTACAAACGCTGATCTGCGCAGCTTTCGCAATCTTCTGCTCGGCTGGTATGCGCACGCCCACAGAAAGCTTCCCTGGCGTGGAGAAACTGATCCTTACCGCATCCTGGTTTCAGAGATCATGCTGCAGCAGACGCGGGTGGCTGTAGTTATCGAACGCTACAAACGGTTTCTCGGGCGTTTCCCTACGGCGGCACATCTGGCGCGAGCACGCGAGCACTCAGTTCTCGCCGAGTGGAGCGGCCTGGGCTACTACCGGCGAGCACGATCGTTACGTGCGGCGGCGAAGGCTGCCACGAAGGATGGCGGGTTCCCCAAATCGGCGGCGG
>DATAEJ010000209.1:0-6092 GCA_036258095.1 Candidatus Angelobacter sp.
AGCATGATCTGTGACTTCACCAGATCGATGCCCGTCACCATCTCCGTGACTGGATGCTCCACCTGGATGCGGGTGTTCATCTCGATGAAATGCAGGCTGCCATCTTCGTCCATCAGGAACTCAACCGTGCCCGCGTTCACGTATCCGATTTCAGACAAACATTCAGACAGCTTTTTCCCTATCTGCTGGCGCAGTTCCTCGGTCACCTGCGTCGAGGGGGATTCTTCCAGCAGCTTCTGGTGACGGCGCTGGATGCTGCACTCGCGCTCGCCGAGGCTGATCACACGACCGTGCTCGTCGCCCAACACCTGAAACTCGATATGGCGCGGACGCTCGATGAACTTCTCCATGTAGAGATTGCCGTTACCGAATGCGGCCGCTGCTTCCGCCTGGGCGGAGTTGAAGAAGCCTTCCAACTCTTCCTCTTTGCGGATCACACGCATGCCGCGCCCGCCGCCACCGGCTGAAGCTTTTACGATGACCGGGTAGCCGATCTGCTTCGCCCACTCGCGCGCCTCTTCGGCTGTCGCAATCACGCCTTCCGATCCCGGCAGGATCGGCACATTGGTCTTCTTCATCGCCTGGCGGGCTTTTTCTTTTTCACCCATCAGCCGGATCACCTCCGGCGGCGGTCCGATGAATTTCAGGTGGCTGGTCTCGCAAACCTCGGCGAAGTTGGCGTTTTCACTGAGCAGGCCATAGCCGGGATGGATGGCATCCACGCCGGTGATTTCCGCGGCGCTGATCACCGCAGGGATATTCAGGTAGCTCTCCGCCGAGCGCGGCGGGCCAATGCAGACAGCCTCGTCTGCAAAGCGGACATGCAACGAGTTGCGGTCCGCATCGCTGTAAACGGCAACGGTCTTGATGCCGAGTTCCTTGCACGCGCAGATCACCCGGAGCGCGATTTCACCACGATTGGCTATTAATATTTTTTTGAACATTATTTCTGTCGCTTCGCTCCAAACCGTCGCTGACGCTGCCTCGCCCCTCAGCCTCAGCGCCTGTTACGGCGGGCTCAGATGGCCGTGCCCCAGGCCCTTGTGAATGGAAATGTCACTTTCGCGCTCGAATTGAGAACAGCGGCTGTCCGTATTCAACCGGTTTCCCGTTGGCGGCCAGGATCTTCACGATTTCGCCGGAAGCATCGGACTCAATCTCGTTCATGAGCTTCATGGCTTCAATGATGCACACCACCTGTCCGGCGGAGACCACATCGCCTGGCTTGACAAAGGGCGGAGCTCCCGGCGCGGGTGACTCATAGAATGTCCCCACAATCGGCGACTTCACCACGTGCAGATCTTCTTCGGCCTGCGGAGCCGAGCCGGCGGCTGGCGATGCAGGTGCCGCGCTGACAGCCGGGATGTGCGCACCGGGCGCAGCATGCGGAACCGCGGCAGCGGGAATGTGGGAAGCCATGATCGGCGCAACCGGCGCAGCCGAAATCACCTGGGTGATAGTCTCATTGCCCCGTTTAATCTTTACTTTCACATCTCCGCGCTCGAGTTCGAACTCAGAAATGTCCTTTTCGATGAGAAATTCGATAAGCTCTTTCAGCTCTTTTTGATTCATGAACTGCTGGTCTCCGGTTAAACCGTGATCAGGTCCTTTGTGGTTGGGGTAAGAACTTCATGGCCGGTCGCGGTGACCAGTACCATGTCTTCAATGCGTACTCCGCCCTCTTCCGGTATATAGATGCCGGGTTCTATGGTGATCACCATGCCCGGCGCAAGCTTTTGCTTCTGGCCGCGGGCGATGCGGGGTTGCTCATGGATCTCTATCCCCACGCCATGCCCCGTGGAGTGAGTGAAATAAGCGTCAAATCCTGCCTGCCTGAGTACCTGACGCCCCGCAAGGTCCACTTCTTCCGCCTCCGCCCCAGGCCGCACGGCTGCAATAGAAGCCAGCTGTGCCTGCTTCACTGCTTCGTACATCCGGCGATGCTTTTCGGAAACAGGACCCACGTGCAGCGTGCGGGTCATGTCAGAACAGTAACCGGCGAGTATAACACCGTAGTCCAGGATTATAAATCCATTGCCGGGAACGGGTTGCGAGGACGCCCTGCCATGCGGCAGAGCAGATCGCGCACCTGCCGCCACAATGGTATCGAAGGACATCTTCTCGGCTCCGGCCTTCCGGGCAGCCAGTTCAAGTTCGCCCGCGACCTGGGCTTCCGGTACACCCGGCTTGATTGACCCCGCCAACCCGTCAAATAGACTTGAACCTAGTTCAACCGCTGAGCGCAGCCCGTTTATCTCGTCAGAATCTTTCACCACCCGGAGTTGTTCCAGAACGCCTGCCAGCGGCTTGGTCTGAATTCCCGCCGCGCGAAGCTGGTGCCGTATCTGGTTGACGGCAGAATATGAGATATTCGCGGCCTCAAAGAACACGGCCTTCGGCTTGAGCTTTCGTGCACTGTTGCAGGCTTCGACCACCGCAGGGAGCTTGCTGATAACTACGCGCGCGTTCTTTACTTCGGCCTTGGCCTGTTCGGTGTATCGGCCATCAGTAAACAGGGTCACCCTGGGGGCCCGCTCCGTGGCCGAAACCAGCAGCGCTCCGGAGCTGCCCGTGAAACCACAGAGATAAAAGATGTTAGGCAGATGCGTGACCAGGAGAACTGGAGCGTGCTGGCGGCGAAGCTCTTCAGCCAGGCGCCGCTGCCGGCCTAGATAATTCATCACTCGATATGGTAACAGGCAGAGAACGTTCGCCTGATGCACGGTCGGTTGCTGCCACACTGGATACGATAAAATCTGAGTGGGCCGTCCCAAAAAGCGAAATAGCCCTTGGGAGCATTCAAATACCCGCTGTTCTTGCCTGCTCCGGGTACTTGACTCTTGCGGAACTAAGGGCACAGCTGGCCAAAGATGCTGGTTTTTGATCCACTCAGGTCACTCAACTCGTTGTAAAATAGGACAATGTCCATTGACAACCCCTCTGTTGACACCCAAAAAGTAGAACTTCTGCAAAAAACAGCTGATTTTTACCGTCGCTCTATTGCGAATTATTCTGAGTTCGTACGGACCGAGGCGAAGCCGCGCACGAAGCGACAGTTGCAGCAGCGGCTGGACACCATTTTGAAGGAAATTGACGCGCTGAACGCGTCCATATAGCCCGGATTTCCTGTCCTCGCCGTAGAACCCAAGCAGCTTTGTAGAAGGCACTAAGCCTTGCGGGCCAGGGCGGGAGTGAGTTGCGCCAACACCATGCCGGCACAGCATCAATCGGCATGGGTGGAGCATCAATATTTGAGAGCCGTTTTTTGCGGTCTTGCGAAAAGGTGATTCTTGTCCCCACGAAAGAAAATGAACGCTAACCAGGCCCCCGAGGATGCCGAGCGGGAACAGCCTGATTTTCTGGAAGATGAAGTGATCGTTCCCGGCGGCATTACAGCCGACCTGACTGGGAGCGAGGATCTTGACGACATCTCCATGATGGTCGATTACGAAGGCATTGACCTGGAAGATGCCGAGTTGCCTTCTCAGCGCGCCCGCCGGGCAGAAGCGATTGAGGAAGAGGAAGAACTTGATCTTGCTCCCGCCCCTGAAGTGCTGGAAAAAACCAGCGATCCGGTGCGGCTCTACCTGCGCGAAATGGGCACGGTGCCGTTGCTTACCCGTCAGGGAGAAATTGATCTGGCCCGCCGCTTTGAGCGCGGCCACATGCGCGTACTGAAAGCCATTTCCCGCTCGCCGCTCGGAATCCGCGAAATCATCCGCCTGGGCCAGGAGTTGGAGCGCGGCGTCCGTTCCATCAAGGAAGTGGTGGTCTTCGATGAAGAGGAAGTCACCGACGAAGTTGTGGCAGCTCGTGCGAAGGAGACGATCCAGCTCATTCACGAGATGGCCGTCAATTACACCAAGCTTCAGGACCTGCAGGAAAAGCTGGACGAGATTCCGGAAAAGAAAGAAGCCAAAAAACACCGTCGCTACCGCTGGAAGGTGGCGCGCAAGCGCGTAGAGATTTCCCTTACCATCCGCGGACTGCGCTACACCAACCCGGAACGCAAGCGCCTGATTGACGCGGTTACGCGTATGGCGGACAACATGCGCAGCGTGGAGCGCCAGCAGCAGACGCTGGACAAAAAAATCGGGGCCAGCCGCAGCGAAGAGCAAAAGGCTGAGCTCAAGCGCCAGATGCGCAACTGCCAGACCGAAATGAAGCGGCTGGAGACCGAGGCTGGCGCCACGTTTGATGAAATGCGCCGCACCCAGCGCGAGATCGTGCAGGGCAATGTGGATGCCGAGCACGCCAAGCGCGAACTGGTGGAGGCCAACCTCCGCCTGGTGGTTTCCATCGCCAAGAAATACGGCAACCGCGGCCTGCACCTCCTGGACTTGATTCAGGAAGGCAACATGGGCTTGATGAAGGCCGTCGACAAGTTCGAATACCGCCGTGGCTACAAGTTTTCGACCTACGCCACCTGGTGGATCCGGCAGGCCATCACCCGCGCCATCGCCGATCAGGCACGCACCATCCGGGTACCGGTGCACATGATCGAGAACATCAATAAGGTCATCCGCACTTCGCGCCTTCTGGTGCAGGAACTCGGACACGAGCCAACGTCAGAAGAGATCGCGCAGCGTATGGATATTCCTGTCTCCACAGTGCGCAAAGTTCTAAAGATCGCGCAGCATCCCATCTCGCTGGAGAGCCCGGTGGGCCAGGAAGAAGATACCCGGCTAGGCGATTTCATCCAGGATACTGCTGGTGTCTCGCCGGCTGAGGCAATGATCCGCGTGAACCTGAAAGAGCAGACTGCCCACGTGCTGCGTACGCTGAACCCGCGCGAAGAACGGATTATTCGCATGCGCTTCGGGCTGGAAGACGGCTCCGAGCATACGCTGGAAGAGGTCGGGCAGAACTTCCAGGTCACGCGCGAGCGTATTCGCCAGATTGAGGCCAAGGCGCTGCGCAAGCTGCGGCATCCTTCGCGCTCCCGCAGGCTGCGGGCATTCATGGATAACGAGCGGGAGTAGGTCTTACAAGTTCCTTGCAAAGGGCCAGGCTGAGTGCCGGCCCTTTTTATTTACTGCTGGTTCTCCGGCAGCGCCACGCTCATGGCCTTGATGATCTCCGGAGACCAGGTTGACTTCCCTGCCGGATGCGGCGCCCCCCGGGTCTGGCTTGTAGTTGCTTCGTTGTAAGCGGCGAAGAAGGAACCGTCACACGCAGAGTTGATCAGCCGCTGCCGGCCGAAGGCATTTTCAATCATTGTCCCCATCCGATAGCCGACGGTGTACCACGGGCCGCGGGCGCCGAAATAGTTCATGGCCTGCGCATCGGCTTTATCGCCGCTCAGTTCGCCCTTCAGTATCTTCATAAAGAAGTCGTCTAGCTCGATCCGGTTCTGGTAGAAGCGGCCGCTGTCCAGGTCCCATTTTTCGTGCTGCTCCTGGGAATACGCGGCCATGGGATGGTTCTCGGGCGAACCGGACGCGGCGAGCACGGCGAAGCCTTCACCGAACGCGCCGGCCCATTTCCGCACCGTCTGCACCGAACCCGGCTGTTTGGCAGTATCGGCCTTTATGTCCGCCGGTGGGCAGGCCGTACCAAAGCCAATGTGGTGGAACTCGTGTGCCAGAGTGTTTTCAAACTCCTCCCGGCTCATTTCCGGGTTGAGATAGATGAAGATGGCCGGATCCGAGTCGATCTCGAAAACGAACGAGTTTGTTTGCGGCTTGATGGAAGGATAGATCGTGGCGTGGATCGATGCCGTTTCCGGCAGGTAGGCAAGGGCCAGCGCCGCGGGATGACTCACGTCGAGGTCCTTCCAGCTGTCGAGCGTCTCGCGCAATTTCTCGGCGCGCGCCTGCAGGTCCCCTGAGAGGACGAACTTGCGAAAGTCGTCATCCGAAAACGGGTGCTTCATGGCGGCTTCACGCTTCTGCAGGCGCTGGTAACCTTCTGAAGTGAATAGACGCTGCCAGTCTTCGTCGTTCGCCGTGCCACCGGCTTCTTGCTTCCCGACGATGTTCAAAACAGCTTCAGGTTCTTCCGTATCGATGTGGACCTGCACACGGGCGCCGTCCTGTACGGGGGCCGCGCTGAGAATAAGGCCAAGAAATGCAGTGAGGAACATAGGATGA
>DATAEJ010000210.1:0-11254 GCA_036258095.1 Candidatus Angelobacter sp.
ACGGAACATTGAATCCACGCTCAGGCAGAAGCTGGACGGTAGCGTCTATTTGGAACTGGGACAATATGATCGCACCCGCAAGCTGATCATTGATCCAACTGTAATTTTTGCGACTGCCGTGCCCATGCCGGCAGGCGATAACAGTCTTGCGACGGACCTGGCTGCGGACACTACCGGTAATGCTTATCTCCTGAACGAAACAAATTTCCAAATCTTTACTACAAACTTAGGAGGGCAGTTTCTTGGGCCCGCTGACTGCACGGTTACCAAGTTCAACCCTGACGGTACCGCCGTCCTGTATCAGACCACTGTTAAGGTACAGGGCACCTGCGGAAAGCTTACCGTGGATGCGAATGGTAACGCATTTTTCTCCTGCCTCGGGACAGTCACTCCGACTCCCGGTGTAGTGCAAAGCATCGACCGTGGGCACGATCCGGCATTTATTAAGCTCAGCCCGACCGGTCAGGTGCTGTTTGCCACGTTTTTTGGCGGAAGCGGAGGAGAGAACATTAACCGGATTACGACGGATAGTTCCGGCAACCTGATCGTTACGGGCGCCACCAACTCGAATGATTTCCCATTGGTGAATCCGATCCAGAGCACTCCGTTTGTGACATCGTTTTCTCAGAACGAAGTTATCTTCTCGATCAATGCGTCCGGTACCGCTGTCAACTTCTCAACTTTTTTCGGAATCTCTTCGGTCGATAGCGTAGCTGCGGATGCTTCAAACAATGTTTATCTGACTATCGCCGTTGAGCCTCAGTTTGTCTCGGGCTTCTTCCCCGTGAAAAATCCTGTCAATGCGACGTGCGGAACCGGCCAACTGGTATGCAGTTTGCTGGCTAAATTCACATCAAATGGCTCCCTTGCGTTCTCCGGTTTTGTCTCGCCAACACCTGACACCTTTCAGGCTATGGCCATAGCCGCAGACCACCTTGGAACTGTGTACCTCGCTGGTGAAAACGGGTTCCAGCAAGGGATTCAGTTCCTTGGAAACCTGCT
The DNA here is from genome assembly GCA_036258095.1 of Candidatus Angelobacter sp. Taxonomy (GTDB): domain Bacteria; phylum Acidobacteriota; class Terriglobia; order Terriglobales; family Acidobacteriaceae; genus Angelobacter. The sequence continues at coordinate 1,003 of DATAEJ010000210.1, forward strand.
GATCTCCAGAGTGGATCCTGCTACGGGCGCTCTGTCACCGATTACGCTGCCCGCCATAACTTTTTTCGCTACTCCTAATAGTTTTTCCGCAACCCAGGACGACCTGTTCCCTATCGGGGTTGATGCCGCAAATAATCTTTATGTGATTGCACCACCGACGCCGAACGGTCCGCAGGACCAGATCATCTCTGTATCACCCGCCGGCACTACAAATTTTTCGGCCCCACTCCCGGCAGGATTCTCCCAGGCTTCGGGTGTTTTTGCGCAACGTGGCTTTGCTGCCGGGGCCGCTGGACGGTTCTTTTGGATCGGCCCCACTTTTTTGGTCAATGCCCTGCAGACATTCCCGACTCCTGGTGCAACCGTACTTACGACCCTGGCGGGTTTTTCTGACAGTTCTACACCCAGCCTCGGATATCGTCCCGGGCAGCTCACTTTCGGCCAGGTGCCAGTCGGGCTCCAATCACAAACGCCGCAGGAGGTAGACCTCACAAACTACGGATTGGATCCGCTGACAATCGCCAACATATCGACCAGCAGCGATTTCTCCCAGACGAACACGTGCTCAGTGCCGCCCGTTGACATAAGGGTTCAATGTGTCATATTCGTGAACTTCAACCCCACAGCAGTTGGCCCGAGAACGGGGACCCTCACGATCACGAGCAATGCTCGGGATCCTGTCGTAACCATTCCGCTGTCAGGGACTGGAACACCAGCGCTCGTCCCTGGCCTTGCGATTTCTCCCACTAGTCTGAGCCTGGGCGACACTCCAGTGAACGGAAACAGCACACCGCAAAGCGTAACGCTAACGAGCAATGGCACCGGCCCGGTGAACTTTGCACGCGTCGACACGACGGGCGACTTCATCGAGAAGAACACCTGCGGCATTTCCCTTGCAGCGGGAGCGCAATGCACGATTTCAGTCATCCTGCATCCGACTGTCGCCGGCACGAGGACCGGAACGGTGGTGATTTCGGACAACGTAGCCGGCAGCCCGCAGACGATCAACTTGACCGGAAACGGCATTGCGGGATTCTTTATCGCTTCCCAAAGCTCAAATCCCACGATCACGGTGGCCGCAGGGCAATCTGGAAGCATGCAGTTAAACCTCGGAAGCTCTCTGGGCTTCGCCGGGCCGGTGAACCTCTCTTGTTCGGGCGCGCCGGCGAATTCGACGTGCAGCGTCTCTCCAAGTTCAGTTCAGCTCGCCGCCAACGGCAGCACTCCGATCGCGATTTCCGTCACCACTGCGGCCCGTGCCACGGCCGGTCTGCCGCCACGCGGTGGAACACCGTGGCCGGGAAGCTCAACGCTGGTTGCTGCTTCCCTTCTCGGGCTTATGCTCTGGAGTTTGTTCACAGGCAATTCACGCAGACTGGCATTTGCCGGCGCTGCCTTGTTCGCCTTGGCTCTGGCTGGGTGCGGCGGAGGAGGGAGCACACCACCACCGCCTCCAACCGTCATCGGTACGCCAGCAGGCACTTACACGATTACCGTGACTGGAACTTCCGCAACGATCGCGCAATCACAAGCTGTGACGCTCAACGTCAACTGATTGTCATGCATTATCGGGCATAGAGCGGAAGCGATTTGGTCGCTTCCGCTCGTTTTGCGTGCACCACTTATAATCGGATCAATGAACTTCTCTGAACTGCTGCGGGGCCTGGGTGTGCCCGGGAGCGGCGGCGATCCGGAAATCCTGGGCGTGGATTACGATTCCCGGCGTGTGCGCCCGGGCTGGCTGTTCGTTGCCATGCGCGGCGAAGCCACGGACGGGAATCGCTACATTGAAGCTGCCCTGAAGAACGGCGCAGTGGCGGTGGTAACCGACTCATCACAAGAGCCCGCGAGAAACGGAATAGCATGGGCAATTGTGCCGCACGGACGGAAGGCGCTGGCCGAGTTGAGTTCCGCGTTTTATGGTCGCCCGGCAGAACGGCTGAAGATCCTCGGCGTAACTGGCACCAATGGCAAGACCACGACTACGTTTCTGACGGAAGCCATTCTGAATCATTGCGGGAAAAAATCTGCACTGGTCGGGACGATCGAGTATCACGTGCCTGATAAGCGCGAGCCGCAAGGCCGAAAAGTCCTGCCCGCGCCACATACCACGCCGGAATCGCTGGAATTGAACCAGCTTTTTGCCCAGGCGCTCGCGTCCGGCGCCTCGGATGCGGTAATGGAAGTTTCTTCGCACGCGCTGGAGCAGGGGCGGGTGTGGGGTATCCCCTACGAAGTGGCGGTTTTTACCAATCTCACTCGAGACCATCTCGATTATCACCGCGACATGGAAAGTTACTTCGCCGCGAAACGGATGCTGTTTGATGGCACGGGTACCTGTCCTCCGCGCGCTGCAGTAATCAATGCGGACGATCCTTTTGGCCGCATTCTCGTCAATCATCATAAGAGCGAACAGGTAATTCGATACGGATTGGCGCCGGAAGCGGATTTCCGTGCCCAGGGGATCAGCCTGCGGCCCACCGAGACCAGCTTTGAGTTGAGCAGTCCATCAGGTACGGTGCCGATTATCTCCCGGCTGATCGGGAAAGTGAATGTCTACAACCTACTGGCGGCGAGCGCCGCGGCATGGAGTCGCGGCTGCGCGCTGGACCAGATCCGCGAAGCAGTCGCCAAGTTCAACCAGGTTCCGGGCCGTTTTGAGCGTGTGGACAGCGGGCAGCCGTTCACGGTGGTGGTGGACTACGCGCATACGGATGACGCGCTGCGGAACCTCACGTCCATTGCGCGCGAGTTTGCTTCACGAGCCGGCGCCGGTGGGCGGGTGATTACCCTGTTCGGGTGCGGCGGTGACCGCGACAGGACCAAGCGTCCGCTGATGGCCCAGGCGGCGGCGGAAGGCAGTGACCTGGTTGTGGTGACTTCCGATAATCCGCGAAGCGAGGACCCGCAGAAGATCATCCACGAGATCCTGCCCGGCTTCGATGGCAACACCGCGCGCAAGCTGGTGGAACCGGACCGCCGCAAAGCCATCCGGCTCGCGCTCGAGGAGGCCCGCGATAACGATGTGGTGCTGGTGGCCGGCAAGGGTCATGAGAAGGTTCAGATCACTCGCGATGGTACATTCCCTTTCGATGATGTGCAGGTAGCGCGCGAGGCTTTAGAACAGATGGGGTACACGAAACCGGACGGAGGAAGAAAGTGAAGCTGCCGCTTTGGCGCATCGCCGAGTTTACCGGCGCAAAAGGAGACTTTGATCGCGAGGCGGTTGCCATGGGCTACTCCTTCGATACGCGCACGCTGAATGCGGGCGACCTTTTCATCGCTCTCAAGGGCGAGCACGCCGACGGCCATCAATACGTAAAAGCCGCACTCGACAAAGGCGCTGTTGCCGCGCTGGTGCAGGCGAGTCCCGGAGTAGAAGGCGATCCTCATCGCCTGCTCCTGGTCGATGATCCGCTCACAGCCCTTCAGCAGCTGGGCGCTGCTGCGCGAAGAGTCTGGGGCAAGCCGCTGCTGGCGGTTACTGGATCCGCAGGCAAGACAACCACGAAAGAGATTCTTGCGCAGTTGCTGGCCACGCGTTATCGCGTGATGAAGGCCACCGGCAATTTCAATAATCACATTGGCCTGCCCCTGCAACTGCTCAAGCTGGAGGCGGAACATGACATTGCAGTGGTTGAGATGGGAATGAACCACGCCGGTGAAATTCGGGCCCTGGGACAGATCGCGCAGCATGACATGGCAGTAATAACCTGCGTCGCCCCGGTACACCTCGAGAACTTCGATTCGCTCGCCGGGATCGCTCGCGCGAAGTACGAGATCATTGAGACGCTGCCCACAGGCGGAACGGCTGTTCTCAACGCGGATGATGAATATGTTTCGCAATTCGGCCGCGACTTCAAAGGAAAGGTCGTGACTTTCGGGATCAGGCGCGCAGCGGACGTAAGCGCGAAAGACGTCAAGCTGCAAGGAAGCGACGGCTCGACTTTCGATCTGGTCGTCGGTAGCGTGCGGGAACCGGCCCGGCTGTCACTTACCGGAGAACATAACATCTATGACGCGCTGGCCGCGGTGGCTGCTGCGCTGGAGAAAGGCATTTCGCCTTCCGCTGCTGCTCAGGCTCTTGCCGGACTGAAGCCGGCGGAAAAGCGGGGCGAGCTGGTGGAACTCGGTGGCGCCACCATTATTAATGACTCCTACAACTCAAACCCCCGCGCGCTCAACGCGATGATCGACACCCTCACCGGCATGAAGGCATCGCGATATATTCTTGTGGCCGGCGAGATGCTTGAGCTGGGACCCACGGGTGAATCATTGCATCGCGAGTGCGGAAGGCACGCCGCGGCGCAGAAGCTCGATCTGGTCATTGGCGTCCGCGGGCTTGCGCGATCTCTGGCCGAAGCCGCCTGCGGCGCCGGTGTGCAGGCCCAGTTTGTGGAGACTCCCGAAGAAGCCGGCGAACTGCTGGCGCGCGAACTTCAGGCTGGCGATGCCGTCCTGCTCAAAGCCTCGCGAGGCGTGAAACTGGAGCGAGCGCTGGATGTTCTGCGAACGCGAATGGCAGCAAAGAACTGATTCGCGCCAGGGCACTGTCCGGTAGTACATCTCACCCATGGGACCATGTTGAGGCGAACAACTTAGCCGCTGTGGAAAACTACCGGTCCGAATACAGCAAAAAACTTGTCGGCTCCTATATCAAAGGCCTCTGTTCCGACTCTACTACTACAGAAGCAGGCTCATCCGTCGACTGCTATATAAAAGCCACAGACCCGGAAGCTGTGGCTTTTATTTTTGGTATCGACGAATCGCGAAGGAGCCAATCTACTTGCTTGCTCCTTTCTCAACCCTCAGGTTGTTGGTAACAGAGAAGATACCGGGCACGACGTTGGCGCGAATGCCGGCCATGTTCTTATCTGCCTCATTGGCCACAATGCCTTCCAGCACCACGTTCCCGTTCCTCACAAGGATCTGAATGGGTTTGTGAGGAGGCATGCTGTATCTCTGTAGCGGGCCAAAGCCGTAAATGGATTGGAACAACGCGCGGCGCAACCGATCATCGCCAGGAGAGGGCGGCAGCGTCTCGATCTTGTTATCGACGCGCTCCACGCCTTCAATGTTCTTGACGGCGCGCTCAGCATCGGGCTTCAGGACAGCGTTCGTGACCTGGCCGGTCAGAATCACATCGTAACCCTTCAGGCGAAAGGCAATGTGATCGAAAGGTCCGCCATACCTCGGCAGCATCAGCAACGCATGCCTCGTCTCCCGGATGATGCGTTCCTGCGCCTTTGGAGAATACGTTTTTCGTTGCTGTGCATTCTGCTGAGGAGCAGAAGCGGCGTGCAGGCTGGATCCGACGACAACAAAACCACCGGCCATCAACAAGACGCGAAAATAAGGAAGCGGAGTCGATCTCATGTGGGCCTCCTTGGCTAAGGCCTCCTGAAAGCCTTCATTATTAGAACGCTTCACCAGCTTGGATTTCCAATGCCTCCGCCGGGCGGCCGCAAGCGAAATAACTCCGGAATCTGCTTATCCGAACTGCACGGAGCGCTTTGTGTGCGGCCCGCCGATAAACCCGGTCACGGGGAAGATCGCCTGATCCTTTTCGGAAGCAGCTCCCATGGTGACGATGGATGGGATGAAGTGCTCATGGCTCGGCAGAGCGATGTTCACCGCCGGCGCCTTGCTGCGATAGTCGAGCAGGGCGTCCACGTCGCGCTTCTTAAATACTTCTTCAGCCCAGTGATCGAACTCATGCGCCCAGGCAGGCGGCGCGACGGGATGGAAGGAAAACAAGCGCAGGTTGTGGATCAGGAAACCGCTGCCCATTATAAGTATGCCCTCTTCCCGCAGAGGTGCCAGCCTTCGGCCCAGTTCCAGCAGGACCTTTGGCTCCTGGGTAGGAATGGACATCTGCAGCACAGGAATTTCCGCCTGCGGATACATGGCCTTGAGCGGAATGTAAGCTCCGTGATCGAGGCCGCGCTCTGGATCATCACGTACCTGGTCTTTGCCCAGCAGCTCGCGGATTCTCTTGGCCAGCTCCGGCGCGCCCGGCGCAGGATACTGCACCGTGTAGTAATTTTCGGGGAAGCCATAAAAATCGTAAACCAGCGGCACGGTCGTGGTGGCGCCCAGGGTGATGGGGCGTTCTTCCCAATGGGCGGAGATCATCAGGATCGCCTTGGGACGTGGCATGGTGTCGGCCCAGGCCCTCAATTCGCCCGTCCACAGCTCATCTTCAAGAAGAAACGGAGAGCCATGCGCCAGAAACACCGCCGGCATTACAGACGGGTTCAAATTACCTGATTCCATGGCTTTTTAGATGTACTTTGACATTGAAGCGACTCAGATTCCACCCGGCTGTTTATCATCGCTTTGTTAACATCTCGTCAGCACACAAAGTTTAAAAAAGAGGAGCACCAGTTTGAAATACCGCTCGTATAGCTTCGGTCACAGTATCGCTCTGTCGCTCGCAGTTGCATTGCTGACACTTGCATCCGGAATTGCAGGCGCCAAGCCCGGCCCTGACGATGAACTGCTCAAAGTTCGCGAGCAGGTATGGCGTGCCTGGTTTGCGAATGACGTGAAGGCACTCACGGTGCTTGTTCCCGAGGACACAATCGTCATCAGCGCGGGCGATGAGGGCTTCAAACATCAAAAGCAGGTCCTTGAAGAAGCGGCAGCGTTTCAGAAATCAGGCGGCAAGCTGCTACGGCTGGAGTTCCCGAAGACGGAGGTCCAGCACTTTGGCGATGTGGCCATTATCTGGAGTGAATACTCCCTGGATACCGAAGTTGCAGGCAAGAAATCCACCTCTGTGGGCCGTGTGACGGAGATCTTCGTGCACCGGAACGGGCACTGGACCAACCCGGGGTGGCATACCGACGCGGGAAAGTAGCCTGCAAGACCAGCTCGCATTGATCGTTCTTCTCTCAGTAAGACGACTGTTCCATAGGAGGAGAGCATGAAATATGGCGCGACGGCTCTGTTGCTTGGTGCATTGTTAGTTCAGTCAGGATCTGCTGAAGATCGTTTGGATAAGGTTGTGCGGGTCACGGGTACCGCGGAGGTGAAGGTGGTACCGGACCGGGCGGTGATCGAGATGGGCGTGGAGAAAGATGATGTGAGCGCCAGCCAGGCCAAGCGTTCTGCTGACGCCACTGCGCGGAAATTGATGGCCGTCCTGAAGCAAAGCGGGATTGACGACAAGGATGTCCAGACCAGTTACCTTTCGCTCCAGCCGCAGTGGCGACGGGTAAAGGGCAAGTCGATACAGACTTTTGCAGCCACAGAAACCCTGACGATCACGGTCAAGGATTTATCCCGACTCGATACCCTGCTGGAAGGTTTGATCAAAGCCGGCGGTAATCGAATCGATTCTGTGCGATATGAAACCAGTGATTTACGTAAGTACCGCGATCAAGCTCGTGAAATGGCAGTGAAGGCAGCACGCGAAAAAGCTCAGGCTCTGGCAAAAGCACTGGGGCAGGAGATTGGCAAGGCCAGCAGTATTGAGGAGCCTAATGACATCACTTTGCCGTCAGGATTTTTCGCAAACGAGAGTGCCGAGATTGGTGGCGTAGCGAAGAAATCCATTGCGGTTGGTCAAAAGACAATCTCAGCTTCCGTCACCGTGTCTTTCGATCTGATGTAGAGACCTTTTGTGCTGCCTGCAATGGAAGCACAATCTTCTTTCCATTCAGCATATATTCCAGCTGATATTTCTCTTTAGCTTTCTTTTTTGCGTCGATGAGAGGGAAATATACATATCCGGAAACCGGCGCCATCGTGTTCCCTTCCGGCAATGCTTTTTCGCTGAGCTCAGTTTCAAGCGCCTTGGGATCTACGCCAGAGTTCTTGGATCTTGGGCCATCAGGAAAAGGGCCTCCTACACTCACACCGGTCCGATAGACAATTCCGCCGGGCCGGGGCTGGCCGGTCACCGGGTCGATGCCGCCCGTCTGATACCCAATGTCATTTGTTGTGTTGATTCCGGGCTTGTGGTCACGCTGCTCGGGAGCACTTTCGGAAGCACTCGGAATCTGTGGCCTGTCCAGCCGTGCAGCAACTCCATCCGGCGAGGTAGCATGGGTGCCGGTATCGTTGCCGCCCACACGCAGGACAAAATCGTCCAGGGAAACCTCGATCATGCCATCCTTCTTCGGATACAAAGCCACTTCGACTGCTACACAGCATTTTTCCAAATCAGCGCCGAAAGTCTTCTTCGCCTGATCTGCCTTCAGGAGCGACGCTCCGACTCCATTGCCGTCCTGCTCGGCATGAGCTGCGTACTTTTCTGGCGAAGACTGCGGAACGGTGCCGCGCGGAGATTTGGCGACCACGGTGAGAGCGAGCAGACAAGTGGCAAAAGCGGCTTTCTTGAGCATGGAATCCCCTTCTGGCGGATTTGAAATTGATTCAGTGTAGCCCTCTTGGAGCTTTAAGAGCTTAGTTTAGGAAAGCATTTGGCGTTCCAGAAAACCAGTCGAATACCACGCGTAAAAACAATGACTTAGCAGTGCACCGGAAGCGGCCGAGAATATCTTCCGGTGGTAAGCCACCGTCGTATTGGTGTTTTTCAACCAGTCATTGTCGCTCCCGTCACGTTGAGAGTCTTTGGAATGCTCTTAAGAGAGTAGCCCTCGGCCAGAAATTCTGCATCCCAATGTATCTCCCGGGCCTGCTGGTATATACTTGGCCGCCCGAATCTGCACGAGAAAGTCAGCCCCCAATACGGAGACAGTGCGTATGAATGACCTTCCGTCGCTGCTGCAGGCTGCTCCCGCACAAGCCACGGCCATTATCCTTCCTGAACGTAATATTCGAATCACTTACGGTTCCCTGCGCCAGCAAATTATGGATCTGGCGGAGCAACTGGCCGGAGCGGGCATCCGTCGTGGCGAACGTGTAGCCACCGTGCTGCCGAACGGTCTTGAGACGATTGTCAGCTTTCTGGCCGCGTCCGTCGCAGGTACTGCGGCTCCGCTCAACCCAGCTTATAAGTACGAAGAATTCTGCTTTTACCTGGAAGACACCAGCGCCAAACTCATGCTGGTTCCGCCAACCGGAGCCGAAGAGGCGCGTCGCGCAGCTGCCGACATGAAAGTCCCGGTTTACGAACTGCATATCGACGACAACGGCGTCGTCACTATGCCGGGCAGCCCTGGCAAAAGATCTGTGGAACAACTGCACCCCGATGACATTGCCCTGGTCCTCCATACCAGCGGCAGCACTGGGCGCCCGAAGCGGGTTCCGCTAAAGCATAAGAACCTGGCGGTCTCGACCGGCAATGTAGCGGCCACCTACAACCTGGGACCAGACGACGTTTCGCTTTGCGTGATGCCGTTGTTCCACGTGCATGGCCTGGTTGCTTCGACGCTGGCAACCCTTCGCACGGGCGGAACGGTGGTGGTTCCGGAAAAGTTCAACCCAATGTCGTTCTGGCGAACGGTTCGCGAGCAGGGCGCTACATGGTATTCGTGTGTGCCCACCATTCATCAACTTGCTGTCGCGCGCCTCAATCAGAAGCCGGAGGGAATCGAGCGCCTGCGATTTGTCCGTTCTTGCAGCTCAGCGCTCTCACCCACGCTGATGGAGAAGATTGAGACGCTGGTTGGCGTGCCGGTGCTGGAAGCTTACGGAATGACTGAGGCCTCGCACCAGATGGCTTCCAACCCTCTGCCACCCAAGGCTCACAAGGCCTCATCCGTCGGTCAGGGCACCGGAGTGAAGATTGGGATCATGGATGAAAATGGCGACCTGCTGCCGGCCGGTCAACTGGGTGAAGTGGTGATCCAGGGACCGAACGTGATAGACGGCTACGAGAACAATCCTGAGGCAAATGCCAAGTCATTCACGCGCGGATGGTTCCGTACCGGCGATCAGGGACATCTTGACGCCGAAGGCTATCTGCACCTGACGGCGCGCATCAAGGAGCTGATCAATCGCGGCGGAGAGAAAATTGCTCCATTGGAGATTGATGAGGTGATGTTGAAGCATCCCGCCGTGGCTGAAGCCGTCGCATTCGGAATGCCGCATCCGACATGGGGTGAGGAAGTGGCAGTGGCAGTGGTACTGCGTGAACCACAGCCCGACGCTGTGCTGATCGAGCACTGTAAGCGCCACCTGGCCGATTTCAAGGTTCCGAAAAAGGTCTGCGTCGTGGAGAAAATTCCGCGGACAGCGACCGGAAAGATCCAGCGGCGAGCCGTAGCGGAAGCCCTGGTCGGTGCGGGAACAGGGGCAGCCGCCAAGTGAAGTATCTGATCGTGGGGGCCGGGGCCGTAGG
>DATAEJ010000211.1:0-41222 GCA_036258095.1 Candidatus Angelobacter sp.
CAAGAAATCACATCAGGCCAATTTGTCTCAACATCCCCATGAGGTCGTAAAACAGGTTTTCCTCAATGATTTCTCCGTTGTCGTTCCAATGCGCGACAGTGCAGAAATCTACCTTGAATTTCTTGTTTGTAGGAGCCACCACCTTTCCGCCGGGCATTGCCATCGGCCCGGTCATGGTCCCGGTGAACTCGGCGATTGTGCAGGTCCAATTACCCTGCGCGATCATTACCTTGTACGGATTATTGACGAGATGCTGGTCTGGGAATGTCTTGAAGAAGGCAATCGCCTCCTGCTCGTGCGCCTCGATTCCATGTGTAGGCGGTTGATTGGGCCACCGGATGATGCAATCTTTCGTATGGCGCTTACGAAAAACCGTAAGGTCCTGCGAATTCCAGGAATCATCCAGCGTTTTCATCAGCTGCAAATTCTGCTCCGGGCTCATAGCGCCTCCTTTCACATCTGCTTCCCTTTAAATGGCCATTCGCGCCAGGTTGACTTTGTCAATTTCTCGTGTTTAACCGGTCGGCGTCCCATCATCCGGCTGGTTTGGCAAGCGTGCGATGGGGAGCTGCCATCCGCGCCGCATTGCTGCAAAGCGAACGGTAAAGCAAAGAACTGCGCCAGCGATGGCAGCGATGGAAGGCGGGAGATGAATCGCTCTTGCCATTACCATCACAGCCGAGCCGATGAGGGCGGCGACTGCATAAAGTTCAGTGCGCAACACGGTTGGGATTTCATTCACGAGTACATCGCGCACCATCCCACCCCCGACTCCGGTCAACATGCCAAGCAGTGTCGCCGCGACGGGCCCGGCGTGAAACGCCAGAGCCTTACCTGCACCTGACACTGCAAAGAGCGCCAGTCCGGCGGCGTCGAAAACCAGCACGGGGCTGCTCAGCCGGTTGATGATGCGGTACCAATAGAATGTAATGAATCCGGCGAGCAAGGAAACCGCTATGTATCGCCAGTCGGTGATAGCAGCCGGCGGAGTCGCGCCGATCATCACATCGCGGGCAATCCCACCTGAGTTCCCAGCAGCGAATGACAGTACCAGCACACCGAACAGATCAAGCCGGTGCTTCACTCCGGCAGTAGCGCCGCTCAGCGCGAACACGAAGGTACCGCCGAGATCGAAAGCCACCAGAAGAGCGTTTACAACGATGTGTTCGTTAACAATCAATGCTGGCCTCTACGCCGGCAACCAGGCCTGGGCGGCAACCACTAAGGCCTCTACACCGGTTTCGAGCGTTGGATGGACCACGGGTGCGAAACGCGGATTGTGGTTGGTGGGAATATCGACGACTGTGCCGGACGTCTTCGCCTTTGCATACGTCTGCGGATCGGTGCCACCCACGAACCAGAAGACGGATGGGACCTGCCATTCAGTTCCAAACGACCCAAAATCTTCGCTCGCGGTCGTTGGTTGCGTCTGTTTCACGCGCTCCGCTGAGAAGTAGTTTTGAAATGCGCCGACTGCACGTTTTGTTGCCTCTGGATCGTTCTTTACAAGTGGGTAATGATCGAGCGGAGTGATCTCCGGTTTTTTGGGCGCTCTGGATGCTTCAGCTTCGGCATTGACGATGCGTTCCATGGCTGCAAGCACGCGCTTTCGGACATCCTCATCAAAAGTGCGCACATTGAGCTTTATGACCGCTTCATCCGGAATCACATTTTCTTTTGTGCCGGCCTGGAGCGAGCCGACGGTTACGACCGCCGCATCGGTGGGAGCAAGTTCACGTGAGACGATGGTTTGCAGACGAAGGACGGTACTTGCGGCCATCACAACCGGATCAATGCTCGCTTGCGGCATCGATCCGTGAGCTCCCCGACCGAACATCCGGATTTCGAAGCTATCTCCGGCGGAGGTAATGGCCCCGGAGCGAATGCCAATGTCGCCGGATGATCCGACCATCACGTGCTGCCCGAGGATGACGCTCGGCTTCGGAAAGCGCGTAAAAAGTCCGCCGTCGATCATCGCTTGCGCGCCTGTGCCTGTTTCCTCAGCCGGTTGAAAAACGGGCATGAGTGTCCCTCGCCAGGCGCCCGGAGTTTGTGCCAGTAATGTGGCTGCTCCAATGAGCCAGGTTACGTGCATATCGTGGCCACATGCGTGCATCACAGGCACGGATTTCCCGCCTTGATCGGCGGTTATCTTGCTTGCATACGGCAGATCCGTGGCCTCACGAACCGGGAGCGCATCCATGTCAGCGCGGAGCATGATGACCGGACCATCTCCGTTGCGAAGCACGCCGACCACTCCAGTGTTGCCAACACCAGTCGTTACCTCATAACCGGCGGCACGCAGCCGGCTCGCTGCAATTCCGGCCGTTCGTTCTTCTTGCATCGACAACTCTGGATGAGAGTGGATGTCTTTGTAAACGGACTCCAGGTCAGGAAGCAACGTGCGCAGATTCGCAAGTACGCTCTTCGGGCCTCGTGCCTTTTCGGTCATTTCGGCAGCTCCGAGGTTATGGCTCACTGGCGTGAGCTGTGGGCATGCTCAGACCATCCGGTCTCAATCATACTCCTCGGTAGTCATATTCCTCGGTGCCGAGACCTGCAACAACACTGGCGGTTTCGGACCTCCCTTCGGGAGGTTTCTCTGGAGATCCGCTGGCTGATTCGGTAGCGCTGGAATAATGACGAGATGCGAAAGCCTTCTGATGCCGCGCCTGCGGCGCTCTGAAGCATGGGGCGCTGTTCCCCCCGGTTTTCAGCGAAGCTACGCGCGCAGCGCTTGACCACCCCACCGGACGAACATCGCGTCCGCTGGGGGCCCCGGTTGCTTCGCTTTCACCGGGGGCTAACCTGATGTCGCGCCTGACGGCGCTTGGAGTGTCGAGTCTGTGGAGTTGATGGGACGGGCGTTGTCACGGGCACTTCGCTGGGTTCGCGCTTTAGAATTACGAGATGCGGAAAGGGTTTACGAGAAGACCGAAAGCGGACGCACCGGCGACGCACGGCAAGAACTACATAACGCCGGGCGGTCTGCAGCGCCTGAAAGATGAACACCGGTTTCTGCTCACCAGGGAGCGTCCGGCGGTTACGGAGGTAGTCGCATGGGCTGCCGGCAACGGCGACCGCAGTGAAAACGCCGACTACCAGTACGGCAAGCGGCGGCTGCGGCAGATCGACTCGCGCATTCGCTTTCTGGGGAAGCGAATCGAAGCCGCGGAAGTGGTGGACCCGGAAGCTCCGCGCGCGGGTCAGCAGAAGACGAGGGCATTCTTCGGAGCGACGGTGCGCTATGAGGATGCTGCAGGCGCAGAGCGAATGGTGAGCATTGTGGGGACGGACGAGGTCGATCTCAACCGCAACCACATCAGCTGGGTTTCACCCCTGGGGCGCGCGTTGATGAGATCGGCAGCGGGCGACAGCGTGGTTCTGCAAAAACCGGGCGGTACAGAAGAGCTGACGGTGCTGGAAGTGAGTTACCAGCGGATTGCTGTGGAACCGTTCAAGGAACCCAGATCGCCGTAATCGCACGTAATCGCCGGAATCGCCGTAATCGGTGATCTGGTGATCGGAACGGCAAACTGCGTTTACCGCAATCTTCCATGGGATTACGTCCCACACGGTTTGATCTGGGCTCACGCGCAGCTGCAGCTGAGCAGGTCCCTCCTCTCTCTCGCCTCGCTCGCGCTCGCCTGCGAGATCGTTCGGGATGGATCCTTCAGGGGGAGAGAGTCTGGGAAGAAGCAATGAGCCTGGACAAGGACGCTCTTGTTCCGGGTAGTAGAAAAAGTTTTTCCATTTATTTCGCTCCAGAAACTCACTTTTCTATTGACGCTGCAGCGGTAAAAAGGCGAATATATAAATATTTTTGCTCAGGCGAAACAGGTACCTAGTAATGGTATTTGGTACCTGGTCAAGATCTTTGACAATCAGCAATCAGCAATTGGCCAGGCAAAGCCAGCACTCAGGATCAGCCGGATTGGGGTGTGCTTTAACGGGAAAAAGGGGGGTCGACAGGCCTGTCACAGGCCTGTCGAATTGAGGTTTGCCCTTTGTTTTCAACAAAACGACCTAACCCCCCGGGGGGGTAGGAAACATCGGGAGATCGGGCGATCGGAAAACCTGGACAAACTCGGGAGAGATCGGGGATGGTTGGGGAGCTAAGTACTTTGGAATGCTGGTGACCCCCCTAAGGCCAGATCGCCGAAATCGCCGTGATCGCACGTAATCGCGCGAAATCGGAACAGCAAGACCGGCTTACCACAGTGTTCCATGGGATAAGACCCCACGGAAAAATTAAGAGGAGTGCGGACGACCAACATGGATGAACCGCAAGGTCCCTCAGGCCTACTCGCCCGCTGATGACTTCGCGGGCTCGTTCACGGCCTTCGGGATGACGATCATTGTCACGGATCGTGATAAATGTGCAGGCAGAGGGGCCAGAGTCCTCGAATCGCCAGAATCGCGTAATCGCACGGAATCGCCGTAATCGGAAAACCGTGCCTGAAGAGCAACGGTGGAGCGGAGCGTGGACAAACCACGGCGGTCCTGTATTGACGATGCTGACCACATCGCGTTGTTGGACTGGAAAATCGGGCGAGCCGTCATTTTTCAGCTTTCAGATGCCGGTGATTCGGGACTAATGAACTTTTTGCGTTGAGAAACCGGAATACCTGGACTATGATTCGGCAACTTCGGGGGCTGCGAACATGGTCAGAACTTTCCCTGCTGCACTGATCCTGTGTTTGACGGCGATGGCGCCTGTGACTCTTCCGTCACAACAATCAACGCTGGACAAACCCTCACCCGAGCAGGTTTTCGCCATGGCGCCGTTTGAGCGGTGGCGGAGTGAAGGGGACATCGCCCAGATCCCGTGGAAAGTCCGCGCCATCAATCACGGGCTGACGATGCATCAGCGCCTGTTGGCGCACTTTGAAGCGACCATTCCGGGCCGGGAACTGGTGGCGCGAAAAAAAGACGGCCGTATCCTGATGTTTCTGGAAGTCACTGACTCTGCCGGGCGCCCCTATCGCAACTTTGGAGTACTGGATCTTACAACCTTTGAAGATGGCATACGCAAGCACCCTGTCGAATCCGTCTGGGAAGCCTTTATTCTCCCGGGCGATTACAAGTATGTGCTGGCGATCTGGGACGAGAAAACGAATGAGCGCAGCTTCACTCATGGCTCCCTGCGCATTGACCCGGTCAAGAACGATCCGCTACCGAATGCCTGGGAAGGATTGCCGGCAGTAGATTACTGGGCGCCGTTCAAAGATGGTCCGGATACCATGTTCCATCCGGACATCGCAAGCCGGCTCAATCTGCCAGTCGGCGCACAGCGTGCGATCCGCTATGAAATTATCGCGGACCTTACGCCTTCTGACGTTTTTCACGGATCCACGGCGCTCTATAACCACTATCTCTCCGATTTGCTGCCGACCTTTAAAGCACTGAGCCAGGTGAGAATCCCGGGAGCGGAGATGGACGCTGTGGCGGTTGACCTGCGCCGGCAAAAAGTGACTTTCCACCAGGAAGGGATAGACGCAATCGATTGGGAGCGCCTCAGGCCGGCGCTCGATCAGGAGAACGGGCCGGGGATGATTGATATGCGAAGGCTACAAGGCCAGGAGAATCCTGTGTTTCTGCGCGAGCATATCGCCCATCTTGCCGCTTACCAGGATGAAAGTATTTCGAACAGTGCAGCCAAGCCGCTGACGGTCTTCGTGGTTCTCGGGAGTCCAATGGATTCTTACCACTTCCCTTCCTTGCCTCCCATGGAAAAGGGCATGGAAGAGGACTGCGTGGTTTACTACGTTCAAATGGAGCCGTTCAACCCGCGGCGGCCTATCTTTGGCGATGTGGGGAAAGTGCAGAAAATGCTTAAACCGCTGAAAACCCGCAGCTTTATGGTGCGGACGCCTCAGGATGCGCGTCATGCCCTGGCGAGAATCCTGGACGAAGTAGGCCAGCTTGCCGCCAGCACCGGCCTGCGCAGCGGACTTGCCAATGTTCCGCAACCTACGCGATAATAATGACTTGCCCGGGCTACTGGGTCCCAAACAGGAAAGGAATTTTCAGACAGTGTTAATGATACGACTGGCGCGCATAGGTGCGCGCAAGCAACCGTACTATCGCGTCGTGGTGATCGACAAGGAGAGGGCTCGGAATGGCCGCTCGGTGGAAGTGGTGGGGCTGTACAATCCCCGCACCAATCCGGCCACAGTGAACCTCAAGCGTGACCGCATCGACTATTGGGTTTCCAAGGGCGCACAGCTCTCTGATACGGTGAACCGCATTCTCTCCAAGACTCCGGCTGCGACAAGCGCGGCCTAGCTAGTGCTGTAAAGGTCTTCCAGGCAGTAAAAGCAAGAGAATAGAGTGTACCGGCCCCAAGCATACGAATAAGGAACAGCCCCTATGACCGAAGCGGTCGGCGATATGCGTACGCTGGTGGAGCAAATTGCTCATGCGCTCGTTGATGCTCCCGGAGACGTGAAAGTAACAGAAGTTGAGGATGGCGATGCCACCGTGCTCGAGTTACGCGTGGCCCTTACGGACCTTGGCAAGGTCATAGGAAAACAGGGAAGGACAGCAAAGTCCATACGCACCATTCTCGGCGCCGCCAGCATGAAGTTGAAGAAACGCTACACGCTGGAAATTATTGAAGACTAGAAATCGCGATGGCGTAAATGGATCGGACGCAGCCCACGGCTTCAGAAGGTAACGGTCCGAACGAAGCGAAACCAGGACCGGCCGGCAAAGGCGAGTTCATCACCATTGCCCGAGTCACGAAGCCGCAGGGACGGATTGGCGAAGTCGCCGCAACCATCCTGACGGATTTTCCTGAACGCTTCTCCACGCGCAGGCGATTGTCCGGCTCTGGCCCCAAAGGCGAGCGCCGCGAACTGGAACTCGACGACCACTGGTTCCATAAGGAACAGGTCATCCTGAAGTTCGCCGGCGTGGATTCCATCAGCCAGGCAGAAGAGCTGGTGGGCTGGGAAATCCAGGTGCCACGCGATGAACGGGCCGAACTGGAGGAAGGTTCGGTTTACGTCGGCGATCTGGCAGGATGCTCGGTCTTTGATGGAGGCCGCGAAATTGGCCGGATCAGCGATGTCCAGTTCGGGGCTGGTGAAGCTCCCCTGCTGATCATCCGCGGCGAGAAGGAATACATGGTTCCGTTTGCGGCCGAATTCCTGGAGGGAATCGAGCTGGAGCGGAAGCAAGTGAGGATGAAGTTGCCGGAAGGCATGCTGGAGCTGGATGCTCCGCTGAGCCGCGAAGAGAAGCAACGGCAGCAGCAAAAAGATTGAGGGCTGCGATGAAGTTCGAGATCGTTACGATTTTTCCGGACTTTTTTCGTGGACCCCTGGATTATGGCATCGTGCGCAGGGCGCGCGAAGCCGGGCTCATTGAAATTCTGGTGCACGACCTGCGTGAGTTCACCACCGACAGGCATCGGACGGTGGATGACAGGCCTTTCGGCGGCGGTGAAGGCATGGTGCTCAAGCCGGAACCGCTGTTCAAGTGCGTGGAATCACTGGGCGTGCCATCGCGAGAGGCACGGCTGAACGGGACAGCACGGGAATCGGTGGTCCTGCTCTC
Organism: Candidatus Angelobacter sp.; assembly: GCA_036258095.1. Taxonomy (GTDB): domain Bacteria; phylum Acidobacteriota; class Terriglobia; order Terriglobales; family Acidobacteriaceae; genus Angelobacter. The sequence continues at coordinate 7,564 of DATAEJ010000211.1, forward strand.
GCCTCAGGGAGCGATGTTCAACCAGCAACTGGCACACGAATTGGCCGGTCTGGAACGACTCGTGATGATCTGCGGCCGCTATGAGGGCATTGATGAGCGCGTGAGCGAAGCGCTGGCCGACCGCGAAGTTTCGATCGGTGATTACGTGCTGAGTGGTGGTGAGCTCGGGGCCGCGGTGATTGTGGATACGGTGACGCGGCTGGTTCCAGGAGCCCTGGGCAATGAAGCATCTGCCCAGCAGGAGAGCTTTACCGCAGCTCAAAAAACGGCTGCGGAAGGGCCGGACAGCACGTGCAGCAGCGAAGGGTTGCTCGATTACCCGCACTACACGCGACCGGCAGAGTTTCGCGGCATGGCGGTTCCCGAAATACTGATGGGCGGCAACCATGACCAGATCCGCAAGTGGCGCAGGCGCAAGTCACTGGAAAAGACGCTGCGGAACCGCCCGGATTTGCTGTGTCGTGAGGCTTTGAGCGAAGCGGACCGCAAATTGTTAGTAGAATTGGAAGTGGAATTCGAAAAGAAAGGTATTCGGTAGTTGGTGTTTCGCAGTTGGTATCCGAGGGCATGCGGTTGCTTCAGATATCAAGTACTAAATACCAAGTACGATTTGAGGATTTTCGTCATGTCACAGCACCCGATTATGGAGAAACTTGCTGCCAAACTGCAGCGCAAAGATATTCCCGAGATCAATGCCGGCGATACCGTCCGCGTGCAGGTGAGGATCAAGGAAGGCGACAAAGAGCGCCTTCAGGCTTTTGAAGGCACCGTGATCTCGCGCAGCAACGGGCCGACCGGCAGCTTCACTGTTCGCAAGATGAGCTTCGGCACCGGCGTGGAGCGCATTTTCCCGCTGAATTCCAAGGTCATCGACAAGGTTGAGGTGATCCGCTCGAACCAGGTCCGGCGTGCAAAGCTGTTCTACCTCCGTGGACTGAGAGGCAAGGCCGCTCGCCTGCGTGAAGTGGATACCCGCACTCAGGCTGCCACGCCTGCCGCGGCGGAGTAGCTCGCTCAACAGTCTCTGCAGCAGACCCGGTGCGCTCGCGTCGGGTCTGTTCTCTTTTGCCACACAGCACAGGGGCTCCTTCGGGCATAATGGTTCTACTGTTTACCCCTATGTCTTCCCAGGCTCCCTCTGAACTATTCGAAGGCGGCTACTATTCCATTGAGGACGGCGAAATCTTTGCTGTCGCCAGAATATTGAAACTGGAGCCCGGAATCGTGCACGTGAGGATTTATAAGGAGCACTTCCAGCAACGGCCGCGCGCTGTAGATCCTGCACAACTCACTTTGGGAACAATCCACGACAGCGATGGGTTTGGCATCGGCCACCTTCCTCTGCGAATGGAGAAATTCATGAGCAGAGTACCGCAATTTCTGACCTACACAGCGTTGGACTCCAGAGAACTCGAAGCCTACGCCGTGTGGAAGGAGTATGGCGGAGGAGTCTGGGAATAATGGCAACCGGAACAAAACCCGCGCGCAAGAAGCGGAAGACGCGCCCCATCCCGATCAATCCGGAAACAGGGTTGCCGTACTCGAAGGGTACGCTAAAAATGCGGCTCCTTAAACGGCTTAAATGCACCCAGAAATTTGAGAAGCTGGCGTGGGCTGCGGGGGCCAAACTAATTGCGGGCGTGGACGAAGTCGGCCGGGGTTCGCTGTTCGGGCCGGTGGTTGCTGGCGCTGTGATCCTTCCGCCCGACTATCGCATTAAAGGCCTGCGTGACTCTAAACTGCTCGACGAGAAGACCCGCGAAAAGCTGGCTTCGCGGATCAAGGAACACGCCATCGCCTGGTCGGTCGCGGCGGTGGATGTGGCGCGCATTGATCAACTCAACATCTACTGGGCTTCCCTGCTGGCGATGAGCCGGGCTATCGAACAGCTCTCACCGGCGCCTGATCATCTGCTGCTGGATGCGGTGCGACTTGACCTTGAGTGCGCTCAAACCAAGATTATCCACGGCGATGCGCTTTCAATTTCCATCGCCGCGGCATCGATTGTGGCGAAGGTCGAACGTGATGCCATGATCCGGCGATGGGCACCAGTCTATCCCGAATACGATCTCGCTTCGAACAAAGGCTATCGCTCGCCGAAGCACATTGCGGCGCTGAAGGACTTTGGCCCAACGCCGCTGCATCGTCTCTCATTTGCGCCAGTGTGGATGTGCAACGTGGCACCACAAGAGACGCTCCCCTTCGCCGAAGAGTTAGCGGAGGTAAGCGAATTCCTTGACGACGATCCTGGGCCTCTAGCTGGTAGCTCCTAGCCAGGCACAATGCAATCGGCAAATAGCTTCTTCAGAATCCACTCTTCTGCTCCGTAATCTTCTTCACGTCGGCGGGCGTGCCCTTCAGCAGGCTACGTAGTACGCTCACCTCGGTGGCGATGCCGGTGTGCAGCGCAGGATCGACGACAGGCGCGAACAAGGGCGAGTGGTTCGAGGGAAGTTCCTTGCCGGCGGCGCGGGCTTCTTTGAGCTTCTGCGGATCAGCCACGCCCAGCGTGTAGTAAAAACCGGGGATTCCCTGCTCCACAAACATGGCCCAGTCTTCCGAGGTCATCAGCGGCGGTTCGTTGATCACATTCCCCTTGCCAACCACGGATTCAAGCACGCCTTGAAGATGTTGCGTGAGCACCGGATCGTTGTAGACAGCGGAAGTCGATTCATATTTCTCCACCACCGGCATCTTGTCCGCGCCGCTTGCCATGGCTTCTGCTTTGGCCACGCGCTCAATTGCCGCGAGCAAATGTTGCCGAACCTCAGGTTTGTAGGAGCGCACCGTGAGTCCCATCTGGGCTTCATTGGGGATGATATTGTTCTTCGTGCCCGCCTGTATATATCCGACCGTGATGACCGCCGCGTCGCCGGGATGGATTTCACGCGAGATGATCGACTGCAGCCGAACCGCGATACTGGCCGCTATCAACACGGGGTCGATTGTCGATTCAGGCCGCGCGCCGTGGCCGCCTTTGCCGAACACGGTGAGACGCAGCGAATCGGCAGCAGCTTTGGAATAACCTGGCGTGATTCCCACCTGTCCTGTGGCAATTCCGTTTTCATCGTGCAGCGCCACTCCGATATCCGGCCGCGGAAACCGTGTGAACAGACCATCGTCCACCATCTTCTTGGCGCCGGTGATAGTTTCTTCCGCCGGCTGGCCGACGAGCTCAAGTGTTCCGTGCCAGCTATCTTTGCTGCGGGCCATGATCGTCGCCGTGCCAATCAGGCTGGACATGTGCACATCATGCCCGCAGGCGTGCATCACGCCGACGTCGCGTCCATTGTCGTCCTTCGCATGTGCTTTGCTCGCGTAAGGCAAACCGGTCTCTTCGGCTACAGGAAGGCCGTCGAGTTCCGTGCGCAGCATCACCGTGGGTCCCGGGCCATTCTTCATCACTGCCACTACTCCAGTTCCGCCAACGTGCTCGGTCACTTCATACCCTAGAGCGCGAAGCTTTTCCGCTACGATCCCGGCCGTTCGCGTCTCATGCCCCGAAAGCTCGGGATGCTGGTGAAGGTCAAGATAGAGCGCTTTGGCGTCGGCAAAAACCGAGTCCACCTGCTGGTTCAGGTTGTTTTGGGCAGACGCGGTGATAGTCGCAAAAATGAGCAGCAGCAACGATCTTTTCATGGCGGGAATCATAGCCGTCCGGAGCAAACGGGTAAAGCCAAAACGTCGCCTTGGTGGAACTCATGCACCGATTTCAACAGGCGCTGATTGGGGACCTTCTCCGCAATTTATTGCTGTTGCAGCCGTGACCTTTTTCCTGGCCCGGCAGTTTAGATCAGTAGAGAACGAATCCGGGAGCAACAAACGTGAACGCTCTAGCCGATGCAGCAAATGAGCGCCTTCTGATTGAGGCGGCCCAGCAGGACCCGACCAGGTTCGCTGAGCTCTACGAGACCAACTTCAATCGCGTGTACGCGTATGTGGCCCGAAGAGTGACTGACCGCGCGGAAGCTGAGGACGTGACCGCAGAGGTGTTCCACACCGCGCTCATCAACCTGCGCCGGTTCCAATGGCGCGGCGTTCCCTTCGCAGCATGGCTGGTGAGGATCGCAGCCAATGCCCTCGCAGATCGCTGGAAGAAGCAGTCCGCCGGCAAAGAGCTCCTTGTGGAGGAACGCGGGGAAGAAATCGCCGGCGACGATCCGCAGGTGGAGCGAAACGCGATGTTGTTCCAACTGGTCGAGAGGCTCCCTCCAGACCAGCGTCTCGTGATCTTCCGCCGTTTTGTCGAACAGCGGAGCGTTCGGGAAATTGCGCGGGACCTGGGCCGTTCAGAAGGTGCAGTAAAGCAGCTTCAGTTCCGTGCCCTGGGAAGCCTGCGCAGCCAGATGAAGGAGAGACCATGAGCAGTGTTGCTATTTGTGAAGAACTCGATTTCGCGATTGACGGGATGTTTACCGGGGTCACGCTTGCGGGCCAGCCGCAGAGCAAAGAAGTACGGGAGTTGCTGAACATTGCAGTCGCGCTAAGTGAAATGCCACGTCATGAATTCAAGTCCAGACTGGGATTGGAACTCGGCTGGCGAGCCGCAGGACGACCGCTCGCACCGAACAATGCGACGTCCGTTTTCCAGCAAGGAAGCAGACTCTATCCCGTGCAGGGCCGCAGCTTTGCCTATTCTGCTGCTTTTCATAGTGCAATGGCAGCTGCCATCTTCCTCTGCTTTGCGTTAGTGAAGGTCCAACCGCTGATGCAGAGCGCCTCGGAGCACACCGCAACCATGCTTCAACCATACATCGCAGTTCCACTTGCTTCAGGACGCGTCAGCGGCGGAGGCGGAGGCGATCACAGCAAATCACCTGCTTCCCACGGCGAACTGCCGCGCATGACTGCACAACAGATTTCTCCTCCTGTGGTGCAGATCGAGAACCTGAAGCCGCGACTCGCGGCTGAGCCGACGGTTGTCGGCCCGCCCGACACTTCTACCATCGCCAAGAACCAACTCGGAGATCCGCTCTCCAAACTCATGCTGCCTTCCAACGGAACAGGAATAGGTGGCGGAATCGGCTCGGGTGAAGGCGGAGGCGTTGGCTCTGGCCGTGGCGGTCCGGGAATCGGCACTGGAATCTTTCACATCGGCAATGGCGTCAGTGCACCGCGTCCGATCTTTACACCCGAACCCGAATACTCTGACGAAGCACGCCAAGCCAAATTCCAGGGAATCGTAAGCATGTGGGCCGTGATTGGATCCGATGGGCATCCGCGATCGCTGCGCATCGTTCGCTCGCTCGGAATGGGCCTGGATGAAAAGGCGCTGGAAGCAGTTCGCAGTTGGCGTTTCGAACCTGGCATGAAAGACGGTCATGCTGTAGCTGTCGAGATGATCGTCGAAGTCGACTTCCACCTGTTCTGAGTCGAAGGCAACAACAAACCGCCGGAGGCGCTCTCCGGCGGTTTTTCGTTTTTGCAACCAAACCTGCGAATCAGGAAATGTATTCCTTGATGTACGGATCCTGGATTCCAGCAAGTTCGTGCGCTGTTCCGTCAAAAATGACTTTCCCGTCCCTCAGGACCATGAAGCTGGTGCGCACGTCGCGCATGGGCCGTCCATCCACGGGACGCATCGTATTGGTCACCGGATCGTAGTAGTGGCTCGCCAGCATGAATCCATCCTGCAGGCGATGGCTCACCAGCAACGCGCTTGTCTTGGAGACATCGCGCTGCTTCATGATGAGTTCGATGATTGTCGTCGAAGTGATCGGATCAAGGCCGCCGGTTGGCGAATCATAAAGCAGTATCTCCGGATGAGTGATGATCGCCCGCGCAATGCCGACGCGCCGCCGCATGCCGCCCGAAAGCTCCGAAGGCAGCTTATCGATCGCATTTTCCAGTTCCACGAAGCGAAGCGCCTCGCGCACACGGGCTTCGATCTCATCTTCAGGCAACTTTTCTTCCATCAACCGGAATGCAACGTTGTCCCGCACATTCAGCGAATCAAACAATGCGCTTTCCTGGAAGACGATCCCCACCTTGCTGCGCAGATCGAAAAGCTCTTCTTCCTTCATGGTGGTCACGTCGTGGCCCAGAACATAAATGTGTCCGGAGTCAGGGCGCAGCAATCCGAGGCACAGCTTGAGGATGGTGCTCTTCCCCGATCCCGCGACGCCAAGCATCACCTTGGTCTCGCCTTTTTTCAGCTCGAATGAGACGCCATCCAGCAGGACCAGATCCTCAAAGCAGAGAGACACCTCGTCAAAAATGATCGCCTTGTGAATCGTATCGAGCGCGGCGGCGGCGGACGGGAATTGCAGCGGAGATCCCATGAGATTACTTGATCGACAGCATTAGCTGTGTGAGCACAACGTCAACCGCCAGGATCAGAACTGAAGCTGCGACCACCGCTTGCGTCGTGGCACGGCCAACGCCCTGCGTTCCTCCCCTGGTGCTCATACCGTAATAGCAGCCGACCGTAGCGATGATGAAGCCGAAGAAGATCGGCTTTACCAACCCGGTAACCACGTCGTTGTAGGTCAGCGACTGGTACGCAGTATTCCAGTATTGAAACGTATCAAGCCCCAGCAGCAAAAAAGAAATCAGGTATCCGCCGATCAGGCCGACAAGATCGGAAAGGATCGTCAGAAAAAACATCATGAACACGGTGGAAATCACCCGTGGTGTAACCAGCTTTTTGTAAGGGTCGGTACCGAGCGCGCGCATTGCGTCAATCTGCTCGGTAACTCTCATCGATCCAATCTCGCTGGCCATGCCGGATGCGTTACGGCCGGCAACCATCAGGCTGGTGAGCACAGGTCCGAGTTCGCGAACCATGGAGATGGCCACCAGCTGTCCGGTCAGCGAGAGCGATCCGAACCGCTCCAGCGTATTGGAAGAATTCAGCGCCAGAACCATCCCCGTGAACATTCCAGTGAGCACCACAATAGGGAGGCTGCCGACTCCGATCGAGTCTGCCTGCTGGATGGCGTCAGCCATGTAAAGCGGACGCGCAAACAGGTTCGTCAGGGCGCGCCAGGCAAGCGAAGCGTAGTCCTGCACGGACGAGACGTTCCGCTTCGCGATATCAGTGGGAGAAATCAGTTCCATCCCAAGGTCAATATAGCAGAGCCCGCTTTTGAGCGGTGAAGCCTGTATTTAGCATTGTCCGAGCGGCATCATGCGGGTACAATCGCGCCATCGTGAACTCCGAACCCGTCTCAGTCCGCAGCATCCTGCATCGTATCCAGTTTTCCAAAGGCCGGGTTGAGGCGCTTACAGACGGCATTTTCGCCATCGCCATGACGTTACTGGTACTGGAGCTGAAAATTCCGGCAATGCCCAAGAACACTCCGACGGAAGAGATCCTGGGTCATTTACGCGAAGAAATACCCGCATTCTTCAGCTTCTTCTTCTCTTTCATGTATTGCGGACTGCTGTGGGTACTGCATCACATGGCCATGCATTTCGTGCGGCACGTGCGGGTCGCATTGGTCTGGCTCAACCTGATCTTCCTGCTCACCATTTCTTTGCTGCCATTTTCCTGTGCGCTGCTCGGGCACTTCATCCGGAATGTGGCTGTGCAGGAAATTTATTTCGGCAACATGTTTCTTGCTTCAACTCTTCTGTTGATCCAGTGGATCATCGCCCGGAGCCGCGGCATGCTCAATCAAGACGATCCCAGGGCAGCACAGGTCATGGAACAGCAACTGATGATCTTCCCTATTGCCCTTGCGGCGGCGATGGTGGCCACTCCTTACAGGCCGACCGCCGGGTTCTACGCCATGAGCTTGGTGATGCTGGCGTTCCGCATCTGGCAGAGAAGGTTCGTGCGCCTGAAAGCTACTGCTCCCGCGACCCCTTCCGCCTGACCTCAATGCTCAAACGCTTGATCTTCTGATTGAGCGTGGAGAGCGGGATATGGAATCTCTCAGCGGCCTCTGTCTGGTTCCAGTTGCACTTTTCCAGCATGTCCACAATCAGCCGGCGCTCGCAGTCTTCCACAATTTCGAACAACGACGCATCTGGCCGGTGTTCAAACATCTTTTCCGCTGTGCCGCGGCCCACAATGTGGTCCGGCAACAGGTCAATCCCGATCACCGGACTGTTGGAAAGCACCACGGCACGCTCAATCACGTTCTCCAGCTCGCGCACGTTGCCGGGCCAGCCGTAGTCCATCAGTGGGCGCAGCGCCTCCGGTGAAATCCTTCGCGCCGGCTTGCCGTTTTCCTGTGAGAACGTGTTCAGGAAGTGGTTCACCAGCAGCGGAACATCCACCGACCGGCTGCGCAACGGCGGCAGGTCGATCGTGATCACGTTCAGGCGATAGAAGAGGTCTTCGCGGAACCTCCCTTCCTTGACCAGCTGTTTCAAATCCACGTTGGTAGCCGCAATCACCCGTACATCAACCTGGATCTCGTGCACTCCGCCGAGGTGCATAAACTTTCTGTCCTGAAGAACGCGCAGGATTTTCGATTGCGTCTCCAGGCTCATGCTGCCGATCTCGTCTAGAAAAATCGTCCCGCCGTCCGCAACCTCAAACAATCCTTTCTTCGACGCGATTGCGCTCGTAAACGCACCTTTCACGTGTCCGAACAGTGTTGACTCCAGCAGGTCTGTCGGCATTGACCCGGTGTTTACCGGCACGAACGGCTGATTTTTGCGGGGGGAATTTGAGTGGATGGCCTTGGCGATCAGCTCCTTGCCTGTGCCACTCTCGCCCTGGATCAACACCGTCGAACGGCTCGGCGCCACTTGTCCAACCAGGTCAAAAATGCGCAGCATCGGATCGCTCTTGCCCACGATGTTCTCGAAGTTATAGCGCTCTTTGAGCGCGCGCTTCAGCTGCTCGTTCTGCTCTTCGGCACGGCGTCGCGCTACCGCAGCCCGCACGTCGGCCAGCAGCTTTTCGTTGTCCCAGGGCTTCTGAATGAAGTTGGTGGCGCCGCTCTGGATTGCGCGCACCGCGTTGTCCACCGTCCCATAGGCGGTGATCATGATCACAGCAAGCTGGGGATCGCGATTGCGGATGTCCGCAAGTACCTCCAGGCCATTGCGGTCCGGCAGCGCGAAATCCAGCAGCACCAGATCGTAAGGATGTTCCCCAATTTTGCTCAGGCCCTCTTCACCTGTCTCCGCAGAGTGCACCAAATACCCTTCGAATTCGAGCAGGGTCTCCAGGGATTCACGAATCGCCGCTTCATCATCAATGATAAGAATCGAACCGGTGCCGGCGGATTGCGAGGGAGGTCGGCTTAGCACAGCAGCTTCAGACATTTACTGCCTTTCTGATCAATGGAAATTCCAGGTGGAATACTGTGCCCTTCTGCTTGCCCGGATTGCTCTCCACCCGGATCTTGCCTGCATGTTCCTGGATGATTCCGTACGTCACGGATAGTCCCAGGCCGGTGCCACGCGACTGGCCTTCACGCGGCGCAGTCTTGGTGGTGAAGAAGGGGTCATAAATCTTGTTGATGTGTTCAGGCGCAATCCCGGTGCCCGTATCGGCGATGCTCACCACGACTGATGCGCCATTGCTCGTAGCCACGTGCAGTGTTCCCCCGTTTCCCGCCATGGCGTCTTTTGCATTCAGGAACAGGTTCAGGAAAACCTGCTGCAGCTTGCCCGCATTGCCGTGAATGGTAGGCAAGCCATCATAAAGATCGGCTTCCACTTTGATCCGTGACGTCTTGAACTGGTGTTCCAGCAGCGTCAGCGTCTCGGAGATGATGCGGTTCAGGCTTACGTCAGTGAATTCCGTTGCGCTGGTACGTGAGAAGTTCAGCAGGTTGTTGACGATCTCTGAAGCACGGAACGTCTGCCGGGTGATTTTCTCGAGCAGCGCACTCAGCTTCGCATCGCCATCGATCTGCTTGGTCAGCATCTGCGCGTAACTGGAGATCACCGCCAGCGGAGTGTTCACTTCATGCGCCACTCCAGCCGCCAGCAAGCCGATGGACGAAAGCTTCTCCGCCTGCGAAAGCTGCGATTCCAGGTCAATGCGCTCCGTAATATCGTCCACAATGATCAGGCGCCCGATTACGCTGAATTTGCGCGTGACCAGCGGCGCAATCGCGATGTTTGCCGCGCGTGTATCTCCCGCCGGCGTGTTGAGCCGGAATTTATACAGATTGTGCACGCCAGGGTTCTGCCGCACACGATAGAACTCTTCCATGAAGCTGATTGGGAATACCTCGCTCAATCGCTGGCCAAGTACCTGCGACCGCGGCAGTGCGTACATCACTTCCATCTGTGAGTTCCACGACTCAATGCGGTCTTCCAGGTCAACCGCCAGCACGCCAACGCTGATCGACTCCACAATGTTCTCGTTGAAATCCTTCAGCCTTTCGTATTCGGCGGCCTTCTGCTCCAGCGACGCATACAGACGGGCGTTCTGAATGGCAATGCCGATGTAACCGGCGAGTGTTTCCAGCAGTTCCACATCTTCGCTGGAAAGGAAGTCTCCTGACGTTGTCTTCCCCAGGCCCAGCACCGCGATGGTGTGGTTCTGCACCGTGCAGGGAATGTAGTAATTCAGGTTCAGTTTCGCGATGGTCTCGCGTGCGGTCACGCTTTCCGCCAGCGCGCGGCGGGTGTTGTCAAAGAATCGATGGCCCTGGTACTGCTCCAGCTGGTCAACCACCAGGAAGCTCAAGTCAAGCGGGCCGGCAGCTCCGTAGGAAATGCCGTACGACTTCACCATGTCAAAGGGCCGCTCCGGATCACCGGTAGCCAGAAATATTGCGATCCTTTGTACGCCCAGCGTTCGTGAAAGGCGGTCAATCACGGAGATCAACATCGTGCTCAGGTCGGTTTCCGAGCTCAGTTCCCGCCCAAATTCCACCAGCGTGCGCCGGTAGTCGTAACGCGTGCGATAGAAGAATCGATCAACCCGTTCCTGGATCCAGTTCTTGAGCGGCTCAAACAGCAGCGCGGTAATGATCATGCCCGCGATCAGTCCCGCCGAGCCCGCGTTGGGGAGCCGTGCATGCACCAGTTCCGCCAGGCTGCCGATGACAAAGAAATAAGCGCCCACAATTGCCGCTGTGGCCAGCGTGTACGCCACTCCGCGCTTGAAGACGATGTCCACGTCCATCAGCCGGTAACGCACGATTGCGTAACCGAAAGTGAGCGGGAGGAACACAAGCGACAGCACGCTGACTTTCATCAGCGGCGTGGGAACAAATCCCAGGATGTACGGCAGCACGTAAAAGAGGGTGTAAGGCGCAATCGCCAGCACCGTTCCGCGCGAGATCCACTTCATCTGCTGCTGCTTCAGTGGCGTATTCGCCTTCTGGTAGCTGCGCCACATGATCACCGCCGCCACCACGAAGTAGATGGTGAAGTAGATCATCTGCCGGCGATCAAGGCTCCAGCGCAGCATCTCGCTGGCCTCAAACTGCGTGATCGCCGTAACCTGCAGGAGCATCAGCACCGCGGCCGGCACATAAACCAGCCCAAGCAGCGAGGGATGTTTTCCCAGCAGGCGTCGCTTTTCCGGAAACGTGAGAGCGAAGTGCAGCAGCAGCGCAGGCTGCAGCAGCGTAGCCGCTACGTTACACCAGTAAATGATCCAGTCGAACGTATTCAGCTTGCCCGTGTAGTGGAACGCGTACAGGATGAAGGAAACCAGGCAGAATACGTAAAAATGCGTGGACTTCGGCGCTGTCCAGCGGCGGAACAGCACATACATCCCGATGCTCAGGTAGATCAATGCAATCAGCCGCAGGCCGAGAAACAAGGATTTGTCGGTAGCGGCCAGAATCACTGATGCTTCAAAATGCGCTCCGTTGCGGCTCAGGATGTAAGTGGCTGTACGGAGCACGCCCACGCGATACAGCTGCCGTTGCAAACCCGCGAAACTGTCAATCTTGTGGTCCTGCTCGTTCACCCCGGCCCGGATCGCCAGCAACTGGTCGCCAAGCTTAATCCCCGCCTTGTCGGCTGGGCCTGCCGCCGCAACGCTCTTGGCAGTGAGAGTGCCGTTCTGCTCCACCCACCAGGCGCCATCATCAGGCGTGGGATTCTGGCTCTCCTTTTGAAAGTTGATAACAGCAAATACCACTGCGGCAACCGTTACCAGCGCCAGCCCAAGGGCAGAAATCCGGATTATCGAATCCTTACGCATCCCTAGCTTTGCATTTCCTGAAAAAGAGCGTTCGTACACGGGATGAAGCAAATCGGATGCCATGGATCAGAGAAAGCAGCTGTTCCTTAAGCACTAGAGCTGCTTGAGCTTACAAGATTGTACCGATTCGGGAAGCTCAAAGCTACAAAAAACCGTATTTTGCTATAAGTTTCTGTATGGGCAGGTCTGCGCAAAAAAAAAGCGGGACGATCTGATCGGCGTCCCGCAACACAGAAGCGACAGAGGCGATATCAGTAACATTGGACTCCCTGCATTCATCTGTGGGTTGCCCCCTTGAAACTCTTAATCCAGGCTCTTGAAGTTCATCAGCAGCATCCGGTGCTCAGGAAATGCGCAGAAAACACTGAGTTCTCCTGCTTCCACTCCTTTTGGTTCGTCACTTTCACCGGTGTTTCCCACGCAACTCACGGCTCTGAATGGCATTCCTTAGGTGTACATCCGTTCGTGCCGGAGATTTTGCCGATTCAAACCCATAAGCTGTGCCAAACTTGAACCCAACACCGCGCATGCAGAACCCAGTCAAGTCAATCCTGGCAAACCTCGACGGGGAAGCCTGGCTCCGTTTCCTGATGGCAGTCGCTGGATTGGCGCTGGCCTTCACTGCGGCCGTGTTTTCTTCGGCTGCGAAAGAGGCCGGTAACACAACGGCCACCGCCATTTTCGCCTCATCAGCTCTGCTCCTTGCAGGAGTCGTTGCGGTCACTACGGTCCCGTATCTCGCTCGTCGCGTGGCCGCCTCGCGCGTTCGCGACGCAATGCATTTCGAACTGACCCGCGAAGGCGCTGCTTATCTTGGCATCGCGCTGGTCATCGGCATCGCTGCACTGAACACCGGCAATAATCTGCTGTTCATCGTGCTGGCAGCTATGCTCGCCGCCATCGCCGTCTCGGGCATCGCCTCTGCGGCCATCCTCCGCGGACTCGAAATGGACCTCGTGCTTCCCCACAGCGCTTACGCCGGAAAAGCGGTGCTCGTTCGCGTGCGGCTCGCCAATCCCCGTCGCTGGCTTCCCGCTCTGTCCGTCCGCATCCACACTCCAACGGACAAAAAGAAATCCACGCCCGGCTGGGAATGGCACAAGACCGAGTTTCACTTCCCGCGGAAAAAGCAATGGCTGCGCCTGCCCGACTACACTTTGCGCCGCACCGTGCCTCCGCCGCGTCCGGCCAACGTGCTCACGCGTCCGGTCTATTTCCCGTACGTCGCACCGGGCCAGACGGCGCAGGCTGAACTTGATCTCACTTTCCCGCGTCGCGGTCTCTACTCGCAGAACACGTTCAGCGTGGCAACCAGGTTCCCGTTCTCATTCCTCCTCAAGAGCCGCAAAGTACAGCTCGAACGCGAACTCCTCGTTTATCCCTCGCTGCTCGATCATGACCAGATGATGGACCTGCTGCCCATGATCACCGGCGAGTTCGTTACCTACATGCGTGGGCGTGGCAGCGAACTCTACCTGATCCGCGAATACACGCCACAGGATTCCGCCCGCTATCTCGACTGGAAAGCCACCGCCAAGACTGGTTCACCCAAGATCCGCGAGTACAGCCGCGAAGACGAGCGCCGTCTCCGCATCGTTTTTGACAACCCGGAACCCGGGCGCATCACTCCCGCCGCCTACGAACGCGCCGTCTCGCTCGCTGCAACCCTCGCTTCGCATTTCAACGAAGAGAACGTCGATCTCTCTTTCGACGGCTCGCGCTATCCCGGCGGACAGTACCTGCACGACTTTCTTCGTTACCTTTCCACCGTCCAGCCCGCTAAACTCGGCGAAGGTGAAGAGCCCGTCCTCGAAGTCCTGCCCGTTTCGCCAGACTTCAACGTGATCCTTACCGCCCGAACTCCCGGCACCCTGCCCGCCCCGCTCTGGTTCACCTCATACGTTATCTACATGTAACCGAGCTGTCTGCATCGGCACTGTTCCGTGACCCGCACCGAGCAAGATTTGTTTATGACCTGGTAAACCTTAGTAGGGGTCGCCCCTTGTTTTCGGCTGTTTTGTTGCAAACACAGCCACTTCCGCGATTTCGACCCTTGGGTCACGCCGACTTTTAGCTTGGGTCACGCCGAGTCTTCCTTGGGTCACCCAACCCTTTTCTTGGGTCACCCAAGGGTCTGGCTCTCCTTAGAACCGCGCATGGGGTTTACCACTCCGCCAATACTGTCATTGTGCGGCTAATTGCCATTTGCTAATTACTAGTTGGTGACTTTCGGCCAATCACGCGGTCCAAGCTAGTCGCTAGCAGCTAGCAGCTCAAATTGTCAAAGACCAGACGCACCTCGGCCCCTGAGGACCAACAGGATCATGCCACAAATTCATCCGCAAATAAAGTGCGAAATAATACTAGCCGCGTAGCGGCGACCCAGCCTAGACCACCCCGGGAGGGGTGGGGGACCGTCGCAATCAAGGTGAACCCCGGAGGGGCGGCACAGCAGCCTCGATAACCTTCAAGATTTCGTACCAACCCATGTCACGAGCTTAGATCAACGGCAGTCCGGCCGTCTTCGTTTGGCAAATCCGTCCTCGCCCCGAACTCAAGAAGAAGCTTGACCGCCGGCAAATGGCCCTGGCCCACCGCTTCGTGGAGGGCAGTGTATCCGCGTTCGCCTGGGGCATTGACCTCTGCACCACCGTCAAGGAGAACTCTCAACTCTTCTACGTCCCCGCGCACAGCAGCTACACAGAGCGGACGCTCCCCAAAGAGGCCGACCTGGTTAACGTCAGTCAGATCGATGTCGCAGAAGGCGGGCAAGTCCTCGTCCATGTAGCGTTGGAGTACCTGTGCAGCAGTGAGGCGATTTTCTAAATCATTCATCGGTTCAGTCCGCGAACTCCGCCACCTTCTCCGCCGTCCTGCCCACCGCCTCCATCTGCACTGCCACTCCGCTTAGCACCGCGTTGCCTGACAACGGGTCACGACGGTTCTCATCCAGCACAGCATTCAAATTCGCGCCCGGCTTCCTGGCGGCAACACTCATCTGCGTGCCCGGCTCGTCGTGTCCCCAGCCGTGCGGCAGGCTGATCACGCCCGGCATCATTGCATCGCTGATCTCCACCTCCGCCTCAACCGCCACTGCATCTCTTGAGATCCGCGCAAGCGATCCATCTTCCAGGCCCAATCGCTGCGCATCGGCCGGACTCACCAGCACGGTGCAGTCCTGCGCTTTGGCCAGGACCGGAAGGTTGTGCATCCAGCTGTTATTCGAATGCAGTTGCCGCCGTCCGATGACCACAAGTTCCGGCGCCTGCCGCGCCATGTCTCGCTCCACCCGCTGCAAGTCATCCAGCAGCATCTGCGGCGCCAGTTCAATTTTTCCCGACGGCGTACGCAGCACCTCCGGCACTCGCGGCTCCAGCGGACCAAGATCAATCCCGCCGCGCGCGGCCATCACCTTCTCCAGATTCAATCCCGAAGGCTTCATCCCGAACTGATCACCATAAGGCCCTGCGCGCAGTCCCAGGTCGAGCAGGCGCTCCGGCCCGCGCCGCTTCACCGCCTTCACAACCAGTGACGCCATCACGCCCGCCACACGCTTCACGTCTTCCACGGCCAGTTCATCATCAAGCTTGTTGAGGTCCGCGTTTGCGCCCTTGCCTTCCAGAATCGCGATCAGCCGCAGGATGATCTCCCACTCCGCCGGCTGTCCCTCCGGCGCGGGCAGCACAGGCGCGCTGTAACGCGCGTGGTTGCGATACGAGAGCTGCGGGAACGCAACGTCATAATGCATCTCTTCGAGCGGCGACAAGCCCGGCAGGATCACGTCCGCGTGCCGCGTCGTCTCGTTCACATAAATGTCCAGGCTGACCATGAAGTCCAGCTTGTCCAGCGCTTCCGAAAGCCGCGGCCCATTCGGCGACGACAATGCGCAATTGCTCGCCACCGTAACCAGCGCCTTCACCTGCCCCTCACCGGGCGTGTCGATCTCTTCGGCAAGGCACGTCATCGGGAATTCGCCCATCACTTCCGGCGCGCCGGAGACCCGGCTCTTCCGCCGTCCCGTGACTATGCCCTTCCCCTTGCCTGACTTCCCCATGCTGTTGGCCTGCAGCGCCGCTGCTTTGGGGAACATCACTCCGCCCGGCTCATCAAAGTGCCCTGTCAGTATGTTCACGACATCAATAAGCCAGCTGCACAGCGTTCCGTACTCCTGTGTGCAGGTGCCAATCCGGCCATACACGACAGCTCGCGGAGCCGCGGCCAGCTGCCGCGCAAGCTCACGGATCGTCGCCGCCTCCACTCCACAGCGCTGTGCAACCTTCTCGGGTGCGAAGCGCGCAACGGCTCCACGCAGCTCTTCCACTCCATTGAGGTGCTCACCGACCCTGCCCAGCCGTATCAGCTTCTCTTCGAATAGCGTGTTCACCAGGCCGAGAAGAAAGAACACATCACCGCCCGGCCGGATAAAAACGTGCTGGTCCGCAGCAACCGCAGTTTCTGTTCTTCGAGGATCGACCACCACCATTTTCCCGCCGCGCTCGCGCAGCGCTTTTGCTTTGTCACGGAAATTCGGGACCGTCCACAGGCTGCCGTTGGAAACTATCGGGTTCGCGCCCAGGATCAGCAGAAAATCCGTGCGCTCAATGTCAGGTACAGGAAAGGACAGGAACTCCCCGTACATCAGGCCGTTCGAGAGTTGTTTAGGCATCTGGTCCAGCGTGGACGCGGTAAACACATTTTGCGTGCCCACCGCGCGCCCCAGCCGCTGCACATACATCAACAGTCCGGATTTGTGGACCGTGGGATTGCCAATCGCCAGCGCAACCGCGTCCTTCCCGTATTGCGCGATGATCGGCGGCAGCCGCCGCTCAATCTCCGCGAACGCCTCTTCCCACGTCGCCGGAACCAGTTTGCCTTCGCGCCTGACCATTGGTGTACGCAGCCGGTCGGGATCTTCGTGCAGGTCCTTTAGCGCCACGCCTTTCGGGCACAGGTAGCCTTTGCTGAAAACATCTTCAGCATGTCCGCGTACTTTCGTAACGCGCTTCACGCCGCCTTCGTCACTGATCGTCAGTTCCAGCCCGCAGCAGGCTTCACAAAAAGGACAAATACGGTGGGCAATCATCTCCGGCATCAACGTTTCCTCCGGTATGTAAAAGGGTATTCCTCGCGCGGACTCACAGCAACGCAAAAGCGGCGAGATCCTCACGCTTGAAAAGGCACCCCTCGGCTAGACTTCCAGATTCGAGTCTAGTCTGTCCCACTGAAGGCCCCATCCCGAATGCCGAGCCGGAACGAGCGCAGCGAAGTGATGGCGAGTGCTGAGGGATCTGCTCCGCTGCCGCGTCGGTGAGCCATAAACGCCTGTTTTTCTGCTTTAGAGGGGGGAGCCAATCCATTTCCGCTCGCGAAGCGTACCTCTAGAAAACTGCCCCATCGCGGGGCTGGAAAGAGTGAAAATAGACCCATGGAACGAAAACTGCACTTCTCGCTGCTGTTCGTGATCGCCGCCGTCCTGCTCGCCTGCAACCAGGTCCGCGCCGGCAGCTCCGTTGCCCTTCCTGCTCCCGCAGTCGACTCATCCCTCGCCAAATCCACTGGCAAAGAGACCGCCGTTTTCTCTGGCGGATGCTTCTGGGGAATTCAGGCGGTCTTCCAGCACGTGAAAGGCGTCACCTCAGCTACCTCCGGCTATGCCGGTGGCGAAGCCTCAACGGCGCACTATGAAGTGGTCAGCTCCGGCGGGACCGGCCACGCCGAATCCGTGCAGGTCGTCTTCGATCCTTCACAGATCACCTATGGCCAGCTTCTGCGCGTCTTCTTCTCTGTCGGCCACGATCCCACCGAGGTCAACCGCCAGGGTCCTGACGAGGGTGAGCAATACCGTTCCATGATTTCCTACACCACGCCGGAGCAGAAGCGCATCGCCGAAGCCTACATCGCCCAGCTCACTCAGGCGAAGGCGTTCCCGCACCCAATCGCCACGCAGGTGGTACCCCTGAAAGGCTTCTACCCTGCCGAGGCCTACCACCAGGACTACGCGACCCGCCATCCTCATGATCCATACATCATGATCAACGATGCACCCAAGGTCGTGAACCTGGAAAAACAATTCCCGGATTTGTATATGAAGAGGTAATCCGATCCGCCGTGTTATCCTAGAAGGGTACCTGCGGTCCCTCCTCCTTAGCCCCCTCGTGCTTTATTCGCCGGGATCGGGCTTCGAGTTAGCAGCCGGACAAGAGCCAGCCTCTCCTCGCAGTACCAGAAAAAACATGATTTCAGTCAGTAACGTTTCCATGCGCTACGGCGCAAAAATTTTGTTTGAAGACGTCGCCACGGCCTTCACCCCGGGCAAGCGCTACGGCCTCACCGGCCCCAACGGCGCCGGCAAGTCCACGTTCATGAAGCTTCTCTCCGGCGAGATGGAGCCGCAGAAAGGCAACGTCGTTCGTCCACGCAAGCTCAGCGTGCTGAGCCAGGACCAGTTCGCCTTTGATGCCTATCGCGTGATCGACACCGTCATCATGGGCAACAAGCGGCTTTGGGCTGCGCTCGAAGAGCGCAATCACATCTACGAAAAGCCCGACATGTCGAATGAAGACGGCATGCGGCTCGGCGAGCTCGAAGGCATTGTTGGCGAAGAGGACGGCTACTCCGCCGAAAGCGATGCCGCCATCCTTCTCCAGGGCCTCGACATCGCCGACGAACTCCATGAGCGCCGCATGAGCGAACTCCAGGGCGGACAAAAAGTGCGTGTTCTCCTCGCGCAGGCGCTCTTCGGCCATCCGCAGGCCTTGCTGCTCGACGAGCCCACCAACCACCTCGACCTCGATTCGATTCACTGGCTCCAGGATTTCCTGAACCGCTATGACGGCGTGCTGATCACCATCTCCCACGACCGCCATTTCCTGAACAGCGTCTGCACACACATCGCCGACATCGATTACGAAACCATCATTACTTATACCGGCGGTTACGACGAGATGGTTCTGGCCAAGACGCAGGTGCGTTCGCAGATCGAATCCCAGAACGCGCAGCGCGAAAAGAAGATCGCGCAGCTGAATGAATTCATCGCTCGCTTTGCCGCCGGTACCCGCTCCAGCCAGGTGCAGTCGCGCCGCAAGGAAGTCGAGCGCCTCCAGCTCACCGAACTCGCGAAATCAAACATCGCGCGTCCGTTCATCAAGTTCGAAATGAAGCGTCCCTCGGGCCGGCACATCCTCGAACTGGAAGGCATCTCCAAGAACTACGACGACAATCAGGTGATCCGCAACTTTACCGCCAGCGTGCAGCGCGGCGACAGAATCGCGTTGATGGGCCGCAACGGCGCCGGCAAAACCACGCTGCTCAATGCCCTGCTCGCGAATTCACCCACCACACCGGAATCCGAACTGCGGAAGACCAGCGGCTACACCGGCCCGCTGATCGACGGCGGAAAAGTGATCTGGGGCCACGAAGCATCCGTTGGCTACTTCCCGCAGGACCATCGCAGCCTGATCGAGAACGGCATGACAATCTTCGACTGGCTCTACCAGTGGGATCCATCCGTCTCCAACGAGGAAATCCGTGGCCTGCTCGGCCAGATGCTCTTCGCCCGCGATGAAGCCAACAAAAAGACTGACGTGCTCTCCGGCGGCGAAGCCGCGCGCATCCTCTTCTGCAAGCTCATGCTGCAGAAGCCGAATGTGCTCGTCTTCGACGAACCGACGAACCACCTTGATCTCGAATCCATCAACGCGCTGAACATCGCCCTCCAGCGCTATCAGGGAACCGTGCTCCTGGTCACGCATGATCACGACCTGATCGACGAAGTTGCCACACGAATCTGGCATTTCGACCACGACGGGATTGAAGATTTCAAAGGATCGTACGAGGAATACCAGAGCGCGCAGTTGGCAACGAAGTAACTCATCGGGATAACGGAATATCGGGGTAACGGAATCCGATAACCCGTTATTCCGATACACCGATTGCCAATCCTAAATGTCCGTCCTCCCACCCAAGTTCTCCAGACACTTCAACAAAGCCTGGGGATCGTGCGAATTCACCACCTCATCCGCCCATTTGTAATGCGCGCCAATTCGCGGCGTCAGCGCGATAACCGGAATATTCCTGCTGTGTTCCCGAACGTCATCCACCAACCCTGATTTTTCCAGCCCCTGAAGGTCCGCCTCTACGCAAACCACATCCACTCGGGGAAAACGATGAAACATCTCCGTACCTTCGCGGGCAGAGTACGCCGTAATCACATTGTGCTTGGCCGATTCCAGCAGCAGTTTGCGGGTTGAAAGCCCATTGTGGGGCTCAACCTCCACGATCAGGAACGTGAGTCTGTGGTTGCCATTCTTCGACATGCCTCCAATGGATGCAAACAATCCAGCGCGTGTTACGGGCGCTCACGGCATGGCATAGCCTTGTGGATAAGGATTACAATCTAGGGCAATCGGAGGCGAGGCCAACCCATGGACCCTTCAATTCTTAAGCAATTGAAGAAGATCGCCGGCAACGACGCCGTTCTCGACCGTCCTGAAGAATTAATGCTCTATGAATACGACGCTGGCGTGGATAAGTGCCGCCCCGGCGCCGTCGTGTTCCCGCTCAAGACCGAGCAGGTCTCGCAAATCATGCGTGTCGCGTCGCAGAACACAATTCCTGTGGTGCCTCGCGGCGCCGGCACCGGCCTGAGTGGCGGCGCAATCGCGCGCAAGGAAGCCATCGTGCTCTCGCTCGCGCGCATGAACAAGATCCTTGAAATCGATGTCGCCAACCAGCGCGCCGTCGTACAGCCCGGCGTGGTCAATCTTGAAGTCAGCAACGCGACTTCGAAATACGGCTACTACTACGCGCCCGACCCGTCGAGCCAGAAAGCCTGCACGATCGGCGGCAACGTTGCGGAAAACTCCGGCGGGCCCCACACGCTGGCGCTCGGTGTCACCGTAAACCACGTAACCGGACTGGAAGCGGTGCTCCCCGATGGACGCGTGGTTCGCTTCGGCGGCAAAGCCCAGGACTCCACCGGTCTCGACCTCACCGGCTTTTTCGTCGGCTCGGAAGGCACCATGGGCGTGGTGACCGAGATCACCGTCAAGCTCACTCGCCTGCCGGAACATGTCACCACCCTGCTCGCGATCTACAACACCGTAGAAGACGCGGCCAACACCGTCGTCGCTATCACCCAGAGTGGCATCACGCCCGCGGCTCTCGAAATGCTTGATGGCTGGATGGTGCGCTGTGTTGAAGCCAACGTTCACGCCGGCTATCCCGAAGATGCTGCCGCCGTGCTGCTGATCGAACTCGAAGGCATGCGGGAAATGGTGGAAGAACAGGCAGAGGCCGTGAGCGCTGTCTGCATGCAGCAGAAAGCTCGCGAAGTTCGGCGCGCGCGCGACGAAAAGCAGCGCCAGCTTCTGTGGCTGGGCCGCAAGACCGCCTTCGGCGCCGTGGGTCGCGTCTCTCCTTCTTATTACACGCAGGATGGCGTGATTCCGCGAACCAAAGTTCCTTACACGCTCGCAGAGATCGAGCGCATCAGCAAAAAATACGAGCTGATTATCGGGAACGTCTTCCACGCCGGAGACGGCAACCTTCACCCGCTCATCCTCTTTGACGCTCGTGACCCGAAGCAGAAAGAAAATTGTAAGCTCGCAGCGAAAGAGATCATGGCCTGTTGCCTCAACTTCGGCGGCTCCATCACCGGCGAGCACGGCGTCGGAATGGAGAAGCGCAATCTGATGACTGCCATGTTCACGGAAGACGATCTTGAAGTCATGATCCGGCTGCGCAATGCCTACAACCCCGCTAACATTCTCAACCCGCAGAAGGTAATCCCCGACCTGCGCTACTGCCGCGAGATCACCGGGCCTCTGCCGAAAGCCAAAGTGGAGCCCGCGCCGGGAGTTCCGGTATGAGCACCGTGACGGCAGGCGCATCGCTGCAACGCGAGCTGGCCGGAATTGTCGGCGAGCAGAATGTCACCCAGGAAAACGTAAGCATTAACGGCGTGGTGCCCGCGTGCACGGTCACGCCCGGCTTGCCTGAAGAAGTCGGCGCCGTGCTGGCCTTTGCCAACGCCGGGAAATTCGTGGTCGCTCCCGCCGGCGGCTTCACCAAGCAAGACATCGGCGGCGTGCCCGAACGCATTGACATTCTTCTCCGCACCTCGCGCCTGACTGGAATCGAAAAATACGATCCCGGCGACCTCACCATCAGCGTTCGCGCCGGAACAGTCTTTGCCGACGTGCAAAGCGAACTCGGCAAGCACAAGCAGTGGCTGCCTTATGACCCTCCGTGTCTCGACAAAGCGACCGTTGGCGGCTGTGTTGCAACCGGCTCC
Organism: Candidatus Angelobacter sp.; assembly: GCA_036258095.1. Classification (GTDB taxonomy): domain Bacteria; phylum Acidobacteriota; class Terriglobia; order Terriglobales; family Acidobacteriaceae; genus Angelobacter. The sequence goes on from DATAEJ010000211.1 coordinate 29,934, forward strand.
GCCGGCCCGCTCAAACACACCTTCGGCGGACTGCGCGACTTCTGCATCGGTGTTCAGTTCGTCACCACCGACGGTAAAGTAGTCAAAGGCGGCGGCATGGTGGTCAAGAACGTTGCTGGCTATGACCTGATGAAGCTGCTGAACGGCAGCTTCGGGACCATCGGCGTGATCACGCGCGCCAACTTCAAAGTCTTCCCCCAGCCGCGCCAGACACAAACCTTCGTCTGCTCCTTCGGCTCTCTCAAGGAAGCGCTGGGTTTCCGGACGAGAATTTTCCAGTCGCCGCTCACGCCCATCTCGCTCGAGATTATCTCGCCGGTTGCAATCGAGTACCTCAACGCCACCGTTCCGGCCAAAGATCCTGATCAATACGCGCCATCGAAGCCAGTCGCGCAGCCCAGCACGAACTGGCAGCTCGCGATGCGCGCCGCCGGAAGTGACAACATCCTGGCACGCTATCGCCGTGAACTCGGCTCAGCCATCACACGCGAACTCAGCGGCGCCGACGAAGGGCAGTTCTGGCGCTGGGTCACCAACTTTGAATACACCGTCCTGGAGCGTCACCAGAATGCCATGGTCATACACACGCACCTGACCATTCAGGGCCTTGGCGCGGCGCTGGAAGCGCTTGAAAAAACTGCGCCTGACTACAACTTCGTTCCTGCCGTGCTCGGTCGCGCGGCCACCGGAAATCTGGTCGCGTCCTTCGTGCCGCTCTCTGTTGATCCGCCGGCAGCCATGCAGTACGCCAACTGCGTTTCGGCGTTCCGCGGCATGCTGCCCGCCGGCTCGTCCGCGGAAGTCGCGCATTGCCCAAAGGAAGCCAAGCCGCACTTCGATGTCTGGGGCAGCACGCCCACCAACATCGAGATGATGCGCGCGCTCAAGCAAGCCATCGATCCCAACAATATTCTGAACAGGGGCCGCTTCATTGTCTGAGACCACCGCCTTCGAACCGCATGTACACGACCCGCACCTGAAGCCGGTAACGGCACAGGACCAGCCCACATGGGAGCTGCTCTCCACCTGCGTGCATTGCGGGCTCTGCCTTAACCACTGCCCCACCTACAAAACGCTCGGCATGGAGATGGATTCGCCGCGCGGCCGTATCTACCAGATCCTTCAGGTCAATGAGGGCCAGCTCGAACTCGGCAAATCATTCGCCACGCACATTGACCGCTGCCTCGGCTGCCTTGCCTGCGAAATCGCCTGTCCCTCTGGCGTGAAGTACGGACGCATCGTCGAACGTGCTCGCTCGCAGATCGAACAACGCTACCCGCGGCCGTTCTTCCAGCGCACCGTGCGCAATCTGTTCTACCGCCGCATCATTTCCAACTTTGGGACGTTGAACTTTGTCGCACGGCTCATGCGCTTTTACCAGCGCTCCGGACTGCAATCGCTCGCGCGCAATCTCGGAATCACAAAACTGCTGGGCATGTCAGACGTGGAGAAGCTCGCACCGCGCGTCGACTCCGAATTCTTTTTCGGCGAGATCGGCAAGACCTATCCTGCCGTGGGCGAGCGCCGCGGCAAAGTTGCTTTCCTTGCCGGATGCATCAACAACGTCGCCTTCTCACACCTGAATCGCGCAACTGTCAATGTGCTGACGCAGAACGGAATTGAAGTCCACATCCCTGCCGGTCAGGGCTGCTGCGGCGCGCTGCATTCGCACGCCGGATATCGCGACGAAGCCCGTGAACTCGCCCGTCATAACATCAAGATCTTTCTCGGCGACGACTACGACGCCATCATTACCAACGCCGCTGGCTGCGGTTCCAACATGAAGGAGTATGACGACCTGCTTGAACACGATCCCGAATATCTGGAGCGAGCAAAGCAGTTTTCAAAGAAGACCAAAGACGTTACCGAATATCTCGCGTCAATCGGCTTGCGCACGCCGAAAAAGAAGATCAACCAGAAGGTCGCCTACCAGGACGCCTGCCATCTCGGCAACGCGCAGCGCATCAAGAACCAGCCTCGCGAATTGCTGGCTGCCATCGGCGCTCAGGTCGTGGAGCTGCCGCATCCCGACCAGTGCTGCGGCAGCGCCGGCGTCTACAACGTCACCCAGAACGAACTCTCCATGCGAATCCTCGAAGCCAAGATGGACGACGTCCAGTCGGTCGAGTTCGACGCGCTTGCCACGGCCAACGTAGGCTGCATGATCCAGCTCCGCGCCGGCACACAGCAACGTGGCGTGAACAAACCCGTGAAGCATGTGATGGAGTTGCTGGACGAGGCTTTTTCCTGAATCCCGAGCCGAAGGCTTTGCGCTCAGTCCCCAGCGTAGTGTGGAATCCCTATAACCGCAGGAGAGTCTTCCGCGAAACTAGAAGCTATCTCAAATGATTTGACTAGGCTGATACCGCTTCGGGGCCGTTGATCATTGCCCGGCCAACTCTCTCGTGCTTGTTGAATGTAGCTATTGTGACTCTGTAGCACAGGCGCCCTCGCCTGTGCCGCAATGGTACGAACCGGGCACATGGTTGACACTTTGAACCGGGGACATAGTTGACACTTTCATCGCGAGCCGGACAGCGGAGGCATGCAGGAAAGAAGCATGCCTTGGAAAGTGAGCGAAGTAGTGGAAAGCGAAAGCAGTTCCTGGACGCAGCCACATCGGGGTCCGTAGAGACGCGGCATGTCGCGTCTCACTCTTGAGGGGCAAAACTCTGCTTCGAGAACCCGGCTCCCTCGCGTTCAGTTAGCATCAGAGCAGCATCTACGCCCTCTGCTTCTCCTGGCTATGAGTCGCTTCGCTCGAAGCATTTTTCAAAGCCTTCTTCAACTCTTCCGTATCCGTGATCGGCGGCTGGCATGCAAAATTCGTACACAACACCGCCAATGCCTTCTTCCCTTTGATCCCCGGAATGTTCGGAATCGTCTCGGCAAATGCTGGTGGCAGCATCTGTGGCACCACCTCGCCTTCGCGAAGATGAACCACCGACTTGTAGAACGAGAACGGCGCCACCGCTGCGGCTTTTAACTTTTCTGCTGCCTCACCGCTCCCCACGATGACTACCTGCGTGTGCGGGTGCAGGTACATATCCAGTGCCATTCCATAAGTCGCGGCGAACAACCCATAATGCTCCGCGATTCCGGCAAACGCCTCCAAGGTCCGCTCCACTGATTCCTGATACGAACCATGATTGCTGTACGCGTACAGCCGGATCAGTCCAATCGCTGCTGCGGGGTTCCCGGCCGGTGTGGGTGAATCCTGCAAAGGTTTCCGTCTCGCTGTGAGCGCTCCCAGCGCAGCCGCCCCGTCATTGGGAACGTCGAAAAATCCGCCTTCATCTTTATCTTCGAAACGAGCGATCATTCGGTCGGCGATCTTCCGCGCAAACTCGTAATACGTAAGGTCACCACTGGCTTCATACGCATCCAGGCATGCGATCACCATGAACGCGTAGTCATCCAGTACGCCAGCCACGCTTCTGCCCGCAACGTTTTTATCGGAGTAGGCGATCACGTGCTGCAGGCCGGTTTCCGCGTTCCAGCCTTTTGAGAGAATCCGGTCCAGCGACCGCAGCGCGAACTTGCGCGCCTCCTCCATCCCCAACACCTGCGCTGCCTGGAGATAGGCCGAGATGCACAGCGCATTCCAACTGACATACACGGTCTTATCCACGAACGGTGTGGAGCGTTTGAGCCGCGCCGCGTACATCTTCTCTTTGGCCGATCGCAGAATCGCCTCAATCTCCTCCGGCGTCTTCTTCATGCGCGTCGCAATTTCATCGATGGGCACTCGCACATAAAGCACGTTTTTCGCGGGGTTGTGGTGCATCTCCCCCACTTCGCCGATGTCATAGTGCAGCATGGCAGCCTGCAACTCATCATCACTGAGCACGGCCTCGGCTTCGTCGAGAGTCCACGTGAAATAGTCGCCGTCGTCATCCAGCGAATAGTCCGCATCCTGTGACGCGTAGAACCCGCCCTGCTCGCGGTCGCTCAGCCACTCATCTATCCACCGAACGATGTCCCGAGCAACCATGGCAAAAAACTCATTCCCTGTGAGCTGGTAAGCATGAACGTAATTTTTGAGCAGCTCGGAGTTGTCGTAGGACATCTTCTCGAAGTGCGGCACAATCCAGTGCTCATCCACTGAGTAGCGGTGGAACCCGCCCGCTAGCTGGTCGTAAACTCCGCCTTCCGCCATCTTCTGCAGAGACGTAGAGATGATATGCAGCAGTTGCTTGTCGCCCGTCTCCGCACAGCGCTGGATCAGCAGGTCCATGGCGCTGGGATGCGGAAATTTGGGCGCCGACCCAAACCCGCCATGCTCCGCATCGAACAGCTTGACCGCGGCGTCCACCATGCTGTTCACGGTGAGCGGGCGCAGCGAACCTGATTTGCCGGCAAACGCTTCTGACTGGCTGATCGCGCCCATCACGCTCTCCGCTGACTCGCGCACATCAGCGTTCTTTTCATGAAACGCCTGCGCCAGGGTCATCAGCACGCGGCGGAAGCTCGGACGGCCCTGATAGTCGCGCGGCGGAAAATATGTGCCCGCATAGAACGGCTTGCCTTCCGGGGTAAGAAACGCCGTTAACGGCCAGCCACCCTGCCCGCTGATTGCCTGCACCGCAACCTGGTACCGGCTGTCCACGTCCGGACGCTCGTCTCGGTCCACCTTGATCGCGATGAAGTGCTGGTTGATCAGCGCCGCGATCTCCGGATCTTCGTACGACTCGCGGTCCATCACGTGGCACCAGTGGCACCACACCGCGCCTACGTCCAGCAGCACCGGCTTGTTCTCCTGCCTGGCTTTTTCAAAGGGTTCCGGCCCCCACTCGTGCCAGTCAATCGGCTGGTGCATGGCGGAACGCAAATAAGAAGATGCAGCCTGGGCAAGGCGGTTCTGGCGATGTTCAGACATGCATCAAGTGTATCGCGTGCAACAGATTCGCGTGCTGAAGCCCCTTCGGCAGTGCTCTGCCGCAGACGGGCCCTTCAACCGGTGCCGGTGAATCATGCTTGCGAATCCACCGCCGTCCGGTTAGGATTAACACCTGATGTTCAAGCCCGCCGCCAACATGGCCATGTGCTGTCACACCATGGCTATGTGTGTCCCCTCATGAGGCGGGCGGGTTAACAGAGTTCAGGATCAGCAATCATTCGAACCCGCTGCCGAAAAGCAGCGGGTTTTTATTTGGTGACCTGAATCCGCCGGCAGCAGAAAAGAGAGCTTATGAGCACCAACCTGGGATACGAACTGCGATGTCGTGAGTGCGGTACAACGTGGGGCAACCAGCCAATCTCGTTTTGCCAGAGCTGCTTTGCTCCGCTGGAAGTGGCATACGACTGGGAACGGATTCGCCCTGCGATCAACCGTGATGTCATCTCCCGTCGTGCCGCCAACCTGTGGCGCTACAAAGAGCTGTTGCCTCTACCGGACGACTTCGAAGCCACGCTGCCCGTGGGCTTCACGCCCTTGGTGAAAGCCACCAATCTTGGCGACGCCTTCCGCACTCGCTCGCTTTACGTCAAAAATGACGCAGTGTGCTTCCCAACGCTCTCTTTCAAAGATCGGGTTGTCGCAGTCGCCCTGGCGCAGGCGCGCAATTTCAAATTCGAAGTCGTGAGCTGCTCGTCCACCGGCAATCTCGCCAATGCTGTGGCCGCTCAGGCTGCGCTCGGCGGATTCAAAGCCTGCGTCTTTATTCCTGCTGATCTTGAGCCGGCAAAGATCCTCGGCACAGAAATTTACGGCGCAAAGATTGTGCGGATCGCCGGCAATTACGATCACGTAAACCGCCTCTGCTCTCAAATCGCTGACAAGCTTCGCTGGGGATTCGTGAACGTGAATCTCCGTCCTTACTACGCAGAGGGATCAAAGACCGTGGGCTACGAAATCGCTGAGCAGCTTGGCTGGCGACTGCCGGACAACGTGGTTGTGCCCATGGCTGGCGGCTCTCTAATCACCAAGATTGCCAAGGCCTTCAAGGAGCTTGTGGAGCTCGGGCTGGTCAAAGCCAAACACGTGAAGTTCTTTGGCGCACAGGCCACGGGATGCAGCCCCATCAGTGCCGCCGTCAAAGCCGGGCGCCGCGAAATCGAGCCACAGAAGCCCCACACCATCGCCCGTTCGCTCGCCATCGGCAATCCCGCAGACGGTTTCTATGCAACGAACCTCATCTCTTCGAGTGGCGGCTGGTCAGAAGACGCCAGTGATCCAGAAATCGTGGACGGCATTGCTTTGCTCGCCGAGACAGAAGGCATCTTCACCGAAACTGCGGGCGGAGTGACCGTAGCATCGGCGCGCAAGCTCTATGACCAGCGCCGCATCAATCGCGATGAAACCACCGTGCTCTGCATTACCGGCAACGGCCTGAAGACCACTGACGCGCTGGCCGGCCGATTCGAAGCTACCGAGCCGATCGCACCCAAACTCGCAGCTTTCGAAGAATACCTCGAGCGCGAGCTCGTAGACGTGGAGACCGCTGGAGGTGCGCGATGAATGTGACAGTCTCAATCCCATCCGCATTTCGCCGTCACACCGAGGGGCTCGATCAATATGAGACCTCAGCACAAAATGTGAATGACCTGCTGGACTCACTCGGCAACCGCTTCCCCGAATTGAAGCCCCATCTACGCGACGACAACGGCCAAGTCCGGCGCTTTCTGAACATCTATATCAATGACGAGGATGTGCGGTTTCTCGACAAGAACTATCAGTTCGCAGAAGGCGATGAAGTCACGCTCGTGCCGTCGATCGCGGGAGGCTAAGATAACTGATCGATAAATCTGACCTCGATGGAATGCCCTGAAGAAATACGGCCAGTGTTGTTGCAGATCGTCGCTGCTTCGCTGCTTATGATCAGAGCGGCCGGGTGGAATGGCGATCCGGCTCGGTGCGCTCTGGAAGCAGACCATATCCACAACCTTCCGCGTCTTGTGCACTCGTTCACGGCGACCGAGTTGAAATACTATCTCGAAGTGAGTGTTCCCTCATACGTGAGCCAGACCTCTGACGAATCAAATGCAACGTTTGAACCTCATTGGATCCGCCTCCGGGAGTACGTTGCCAGGAGCAGCTCTTAACGGCTCAGGTAAGCGTTCTTCCAAGCACGATCACCATCTTTTGCCCTCGTTCCAGTTGGACTCGCTTCTTCGAGCATTGCACCTACCTGCATTCCCTCTCCGATTGCGGTCTCGCCCGTCACTTCGCCAACAATCAAAATTGCCGGCGCATGCACTCCGATCACAAACGGCAAGTCAGAAACCATCGTGAAGCACGAAGCGCTCGTGCTTCGTCCGGCATTAGACACCAGCACGCAAGGCGTATTTGCATCCACGCCGGATGCCACAAGATCACTCGCGGTTCGGCCATAGTCCGGCCCAGGCATGTAGACGGCAAATGTCGCTGTTCGCGGATCAAGTCCGCGCACGCGGAACTCTTCTCCGCGAGCATTATGTGCGGTAAGGATCACCAGAGATGATGCTGTCCTTCGGTCCGTGAGGGTGATCGCAGCTGATGCTGCCGCAGCCGTCACCGCGCTGATGCCCGGAACAATTTCGAAGGCGAGTCCTGCCCGGCGCACGGCGTCCAACTCTTCGCCCAGGCGTCCATAAATCGCGGGGTCACCCGACTTAAGCCGGACTACCGTTGAGCCCTTTTCCGCATGCCAGACGATCAAATGGTTGATCTTTTTCTGCGTATAGCTGTCCTTGGTGCGCCCATAGCGCTTACCCACATTCACTCGCTCAGCAGTCGATGCAACCAGACTCAGCACTTCGGTCGTTATCAGATCGTCGTGCAGCACAACATCTGCCGCGCGCAGTACCGCAACTGCGCGCACCGTAAGCAGGTCTGCCGACCCGGGACCTCCGCCAACAAAATAGACTTTCCCTGGCATGGGGCGTTTTCTAAGCGCTCTTCTGCCGCGCCTTTGCGCCGTTCTCTAGCCAGTCTTCCACGGCAGCGATCAGCCGCGGGATCAGCTGTTCTACTCCTCCCACCATATGCAGCCCTTCGTGCTGGTGCTCCTTCAAGGCCGACTTCAACCGTTGTTCCAGGTCACTCCGTTGCAGGTCTTCCATCGTCTCCTCCTCGGTTTTCTTTTGCAGGTCGCGGCACGGTGAGCAGGTGCAACAATTCCTTCCGGTGCTCGCCTGCAGGTAGAGCTTCCCTGATGCCGTCGCGCATCCGTCCGAGCAGCGCCGTCCAGCCTTCGTACTCCGGACCATACTCCTGCTCCAGCTTCTTCCGCACCTGCTGCGCGAGCGCAGGACTTCGACCCCCTGTAGAGATGGCGATCTGAAAATCCCCGCGGCTGACCAGCGCCGGCGCGTAGAAGTCGCAGTACGGCGGATCGTCAACGGCGTTCGCCAGGGCGCCTGCCGCCCGCGCGTCCTCATACACTGCCCGGTTCACCTCATTTGCATCGGTGGCGGCGATCACAAGGAAGTAGCCCTTCGCCATGCCAGGCTCGTAATGCCGAAGGCAGAGTCGCAGCCTGCCTTCGTCTGCCCAGCGCTGGATACGTTCATTCACTCTTGCAGCAATCACGGTCACGTCAGTTGCCGAGCGCAGTACGCCCTCAATCTTCTGTTCCGCGATGGCGCCGCCTCCCACCACCAGCACCTTTCGTCCTTCGAGCTTCAAAAACACTGGATAAAGTGACATCATTTCATCCTTCAACTCCGTGCGGCACCCGGCCTGGCGGTGGATCGCGAAACGCCGGTGGCACCGTTTGTCCAGCGAGAAGCCCGCGCAGGTATTCTTCGCTATGCCGCGCAAGAAATTGCCGCAGGTTTTCTCCGCGAAAGCGCTGCTCCAGGTAGCTCTCGAGCAGCCGTGCAATCGCGTCGGGAACATCCGATGCAGCGCATCTGTAGCCCACCGGACGGGCAAATGCGGCGTGCTCACCAACAGCCCCGCCCAGACAGAAGTAGTAGGCATCCACCATTCGCCCATCGATCTTCAGTTTCTTGCCCTCAAGTCCGATGTCGGCGATACGGTGCTGGCCGCAGCTGTTCGGGCAGCCGGTCACGTTGATCTTCAGCTGCTGGTCGAACTCGGGAACGCGCTCCTCAAGTTCTTCGACCAGCCAGCGAGTGAATGACTTGGTTTCCGTGATCGCCAGCTTGCAGAACTCTGTGCCGGTGCAAGCGACTGCTCCGCGCCAAAAGGGTGACGCTTGTACGGGCAAGCCGGCAGACGTGAGGCCACGTGCAACGCGCAGCGTATGTTCTTGCTTCACGTTCACTACAACGAGGTTCTGCGCGGCAGTCGTGCGAAGTTCGCCGTTGCCATGCCGGTCTGCGAGATCGGCAGCCGCGCGCATCTGCGCCGGGCTTATTCGCCCGCGCAAAACAGCGGCGCCCACGTAAAAAAGACCGTCCTGCTTCTGCGGATGGATTCCGGCGTGATCGCGAAACACATCCGCCGGGGGATGCTCTGGTACCGCTGCGTCCAGCTTGTATCCCAACCGCCTCTCCAATTCCTGCAGGAAGCTGTCCGCGGTCCAGCCGTGCTGGAGAAAGAGGAATTTCAGCCGGGCGCGTTCGCGATTTTCGCGCAAGGGATCGGCGTCGCGGAAGACTTCGCTCACTGCCTTCGTCACCGGGATCACCTGGTCCCAGCGCACGAAAGCATTGAGCCGCACAGCAAGATGCGGGTCGGCGGAAAGACCGCCACCCACGCGGATGGAAAATCCGACTTCCCTCTCGCCCTCACGCTCGCGCACCGCAGCCGTGAACGCCAGGTCGTTGATCTCCGGATAGCAGCACCAGTCGCGACAGCCACTGATGCTGATCTTGTATTTGCGCGGCAGGTTGTAAAAATCCGAATTGCCCACCAGCAGCTTGGTGGCCCCAAAGACCAGCGGCGACGCGTCCACCACTTCGTGCGCATCAAGACCGGCCAGCGGACACCCGGTCACGTTGCGCGGCACATCACCGCATGTGGCCATGGAAGTAAGTCCGGCCTCAAACAGCTTCTCGAGCACGTCCGCCAGGTTCTCAATTGCTATCCAGTGCAACTGGATGTTTTGGCGAACAGTGATGTCTGCTGAATTGCGGGCGTAACGTTCAGAAAGCTCGGCAATGGTTCGCAACTGCCGCGAAGTCAGGAAGCCGTTGGAAAGCCGAATGCGCAGCATGAAATACGGCAGCGCCTTGCCCTCGCCATTTGCGCCGCCGAGCACACCTGCTCCATCACCCTGTGTGTAGACGCCCCACCACCGGAAGTAGGTTTTGATCCATGCCTCCGGCACCGATGTGAGCCCTTGCCGCGAAAACGCCCGAATCTCCTCCAGGCATTCCCACGGATTCTTTTCTTTCTTCAGACGCTCGGCCCGTTGTGCCTTCGTTTCCTTTACTGCCGGTCCCTGTGCGCTCATGGGTCCCTTTCTGGTTTCTTGCCGAAAAAAGTAAAAGGCCCACCGCCTTCTGGCGATGGGCCCTGCCTAAAAGAATCAAATAATTGCGCTTTAGGTAGCAGCTTCTGCCAGAGACAAGAATTGCGCCATACAACAGCACACGCACATGTTCTGGCAAATAACCTGCATGGGTTTTTACCTTAGACCTCTCGGCACAGCGTGTCAAGCGCGGGCTGCGCGTTGACCCTCAATTTTCATCCGGTTATAATCACTTGTACCATCTGAGCGGGAGTAACTCAGTGGTAGAGTGCGACCTTGCCAAGGTCGAAGTCGCGGGTTCAAATCCCGTCTCCCGCTCCATAAAACGGCCTCTGACTTCCCCCTCGCACCAGCGAGGGTTTATGCTGTCAGGACCTGCATAGTCCAGGGCGCGGTACCCAAGTGGTAAGGGAGAGGTCTGCAAAACCTTTATGCGTCGGTTCGATTCCGACCCGCGCCTCCATCATTTCAATCACTTACGACGACAGACGAGAAAACTGGCTGCCGCTTGGCTGCCAATTGGCTGCCAAGCGGTTTAAAACCAGCATTTTCCAGCTCTGCAGAACGCGCTGAAAGCTTCGAACTGACCATCGCTGCAGCAGCAACAGCCGATTCATCCAGCAGTTTCGCGTAGTGAATCAAAACGATGTCGGGACGGGAATGACCAAGCCGCTCCTGCACCGCGTTCACCGGCAGGCGATTGGCAATGAGGTGGGTTGAACCCCATTTGCGCAACAGCCTCCAGGTGACGTGCGGCAATCCCAGTTCACGTGCCTTCGGTTGGATCTTCCGAGAGAGCACATCCTCATGCCGCATTGGCGCCTCCGGATTCTGGCTGGGAAAAATCCAGTCAGAATCAGAAGCGTTCATCAGCTTCTTGAGAGTAAGGAGCCTCTGAACGTCGCCGGGCGTTAGCTGAACTGGT
>DATAEJ010000212.1:0-10834 GCA_036258095.1 Candidatus Angelobacter sp.
GCCAGCGATTCAACCGCCGAAGCAGTTGCCTTGCCCTGTCCCAGGCCGCAGAGTCCGGCGGCGATGGCCATACCAAGGCCGGCGCCGAGCGGAATGGCCCAGCCTCTGCCGCCTGCGACCGCGGCGCTGGTAGCTCCTTCAGCCTGGGCGAAAGCCGGAGTGGCAATCATTAGGACCACCACTACGGCAAAGATCACAAACATTACTTTGCGCATGTTCTCTCCTTATGAAAATGCTTCCAGTGGGTGGTTGACGTTCACCGAGCTGACGTCCTCACGCTCGAAGCAAACTTTTTAGTGCTCGTGTGCAACAGCCAGCGAAATATAAATGGTCGAGAGCAGGGTAAAAATGTATGCCTGCAGGAATGAAACCGCCACGTGCAGCAGCAGGAAAATGACGGGCACGCCGATGGGGATCATGGAAAAGAAGACGGCTGTGACCTGATCGCCAGCAAAAATGTTGGCATAAAGACGGATGCTGAGCGACATCATGCGGGCAAGGTGGCTGACGATTTCAATGGGCAGCATCAATGGGAAGAGCCACCACACCGGCCCGATGAAGTGCTTGGCGTAGTTCACAATTCCCTGTTCGCGCACGCCGTGAGCGTTGTAGTAGATCCAAGCCACCACAGCGCAGCCAAGCGTGACAGAGCCGGAAACTGTGGGCGATTCAAACGTGGGAATCAGGCCGATGAGGTTTCCGAAAAGAATGAACAGGAAAAGCGCGGTAAGCAGCGGAACATAACGGTTGCTGTGATGGCCGATAATGCTTTCACACTGGTCGGTGATCATTTCGTTCAGCATCTCCGCCATGTGCTGGACGCCGCCCGGCTTGTCCACGGAAAGGCGGGAACGGATGATCAGGAAAACCAGGATAAGGAAAGCCACTACCAGCAGTTCCATGGCGACCGTGTTGGTGATGGGCGAATCAGGGTTCGCGGGATGGAACGGTGCGGGCAAAGCCTGCATGATCGCATTCACCGGTTTGGCGAGTGCGCGGTTCAAGAGCTCCGTAAACCACAGTTGTTCCTGCATGTGTTGTAGGTAAATCCTGGAAATCAGAGTCCTTTGCGGAGAGCCGCACTCACTTCATAAACTGCGTCGATGAGGATGGCTGCTGCCGGCAAAGAGAGGCCCGCAAAGAGGCCGTATAAGCCGTTGGTGGTACCTCTCAATATAGCATAGGCAGCAGCAGCTATCAAAAGGTAGCGGAGCACGAAACGCGCCACTACACGCGCGCTGGAGGGCCTTTCGCCAGTAGTCTGGAGATAGGCAGCCATGCCCTCGATGGTGCGGCGCAACCAGTAGAAATTGAGGATCGCGATTGCGCTGCCGAGCATGAAGCTGAGCGCGACGGCTTGGCCGTAGCGAATCCATGCGGCTGGGAGGCCAACGGCGGCGAGGACAAGCATAATCCGTACCAGACGCTGGAAAACTTCGCGGTAAAAATCCCACTCCTGCTGCTCCGGTTCAGCGGCTTGGGGTTCGGTCACTCTTTGAAGTCCTCAGACATCGCAGTGCGGATGAAGTAGACGAACCCGGCGACCACGCCAAACAGCAGTCCGGCCAGGGGGAGCCAGCTCTTGTGCAGCCACTTTTCCAGCAAGCCTCCGAGCAGCCAGCCCAGGACTACGGCTGCGGGGAGAGTAAAGCCGATCTGGATGTATTTTTCTGCGGTAACCCAGGTTTTCTTGGGACTGCGCTGATTGTCGTCAGGCATAAGGAGTATTCTCCAGCGTGGCGGGCGCCGATGCAAGGCGCTGCCCGAGGTTCGTTATAATCAAAGGTTTGGCACCTATATTCGTATGACGCAGTCAGCGCTCTCAGCGATTCCTGAACTCAATGGCCTTGCCCGTGGCCCTTACAACGGGGTGGAGACCGCACTGCGCTTTTCCGATGTGGCAAGCGAGCTGGAAGCGTTGCGGACCGGCTGCGGCGTGTTCGACCTGAGCTGGCGGACGCTGATCACTGCCAGCGGCAAGGACCGCGTGCGCTGGCTGCATAACATGGTGACCAATAATATTCGCGATGTGGCGGTGAATCGCGGTTGCTACAACTTTGTATTAAGCGCACAGGGCCGAATCCAAGGTGACCTTTACGTTTTCAATCTGGGCGAAATGTTGCTGCTCGAGACAGACCGCACGCAGGTAGATGCCCTGCTGCCAACCTTAAAGCGTTACATCATCATGGACAAGGTTGAGCTTGTACCAGTGGGAGATAGCTTGACAGCTATTGGAGTTAGCGGTCCCAAAGCTGAGGCTGTACTTCGCGATGCAGGGATCGATGCGAGCGGGATGGAGCCGCTGGAGACTCGAGAGTTGACTGTTGGCGGCGCCGGGGTAAGGTTAATCCGCGGTCCACAACAGAAGTCGAACTGGTATGAACTCTGGATTGAGCCGGCCCGAGTAGGCGAACTCTGGAAATCGCTAGTCGCAGCAGGCGCGGAGCCAGTGGGAGCGGAAGCGTTGGAGATTTGGAGGGTGCTGCGCGGCATCCCACAGTATGGAATTGATATTCGCGATCGCGACCTGCCGCAAGAAACCGAGCAGTTGCAGGCGCTGCACTTCAGCAAGGGCTGCTACATAGGGCAAGAGATTGTGGAACGAATCCGGGCGCGGGGCCAAGTGCATCGAACGTTCACCGGATTTGAGTTTGAAAAGGCTGTTCCGTCGCCGGGCAAGTATGACGTTGAGGGCCGCACGGTTGCCGAGATAACGACCGTTGCACCCGTTCCTGCGAAAACTGGCGAGCGGATGATTGGACTTGGTTATGTTCGCCGCGAGTCTGGCGAAGCAGGCAGCACGATTGACCTGAACGGCGCGAAAGCAAAGATTGTGGCGTTGCCATTTGAAAATTGAGGACGCACACCATGAGTGAAGAGAAGAAACAGGACTTTGTAGTCAGTGATCGCCGGCGGTTCGGCTCTGAGGGCGAGTTGCGCGAAGATGTGAAGCGCGAGGAAGAGAAACCGACTGCACCTGCAGCGAGCACGCCATCGGCTCCGCCGCAGGCTGCTCAGCCGCCGGAGGGGAAACCGATTCCGCCAGGAGTCCCGGAGATCCACGCGACAGAAGAGCTGCCCGCACCACCAACTGCAGAAGAGCAGCACCAGCAGAATGAGGCGTATCGCGCTTCAGGCAAGAAGCTGGATGACCTTGTGCAGTCGCGTACGGGTGCGCAAGGCGCGTATCCGGACATGAGTTTTGAGAAGGTCGTGGAGTCGTTCTACATGAGCGCGCTGATCCAGATGGGCGCCATTCGCAATGAAGGCGAGCCGCCGGCGGTGGATATTATCGGGGCGCGGCAGACGATCGATTCGCTCACCATTCTCCAGGAGAAAACCAAAGGCAATGTTACGGACCGTGAGCAGACGTTATTGCAGAACGCTCTTTTTGAACTGCGCATGGCATGGATCGAATTGACGAACGCAATTGCCACGCGCGCAACCGCGCCACAAACGCCTGCACCCGGAGCTGCCGCCGAGAAAAAATGAAGGCCACGCTCACCGTTCTGGGCAGCGGCACGTCTATGGGTGTGCCGACGATCGGCTGCAGTTGCCGTGTCTGTAGTTCGACCGATCCGCATGACAAGCGCACGCGGCCTTCCATCATGCTGGAATACGGCGGCCGCTGTGTGCTGATCGATACCACGCCGGATTTCCGGGAACAGGCGATCCGCGAGAAGATCAGGCGGATTGACGCGATCCTGTACACGCACGCGCATGCAGATCACATCCTGGGCCTGGATGATGTACGTCCGCTGAGCTTCCGCCGGGAAGATAAGATTCCGCTCTACGCCGACGAACCTACCGCTGAAGCCATGGAGAAGATGTTCGCTTACATCTTCGATCCGACGTACAAATTCGGGGGAATCGCGAGAGTGAGCATGAACCGGCTGAACGGTTCGGTGGAGCTTTTCGGCGCGCGATTTGAGCCGGTAACGATCATTCACGGCGAGAGCGAGATTTTGGGTTTTCGCTTTGGGCAGGCTGCATACCTTACCGATTTCAGCGAAATTCCGCCGCAATCCATGACACGACTGAGAGATCTCGACATCCTCTTCCTCGATGCTTTGCGCCACAATCCGCATCCAACGCACTCCACGGTGGCGAACTCACTCAGGCTGGTGAAGGAGCTCAATCCAAAGCGGGCGTTCTTCACGCACATTTCTCACGACCTGGCACACGAAGAGACGAACAAGGCGTTCCCTGATAATGTGCGGCTCTCGCATGATGGCCTCAAGCTGGAGTTTGAGATCGCATGAGGACATTTCGTTCGCTGGAGGAAATTCCCGCCGATTTAGGTCCCACCATCGTGAGCGTGGGGAATTTCGATGGCGTCCACTGTGGACATCAGCATGTGCTGCGCGAAGTGGTGCAGCGGGCGAAGAACTCCGGGGCGAAATCGATGGCAGTAACGTTTGAGCCGCATCCTCTGCGCATTCTCCGACCCGACGTAGCACCGAGGCTAATTACGCCGCTGCCGCTCAAAGAGAAGCTTTTAGCGGAAACGGGGATCGATGCGCTGCTGGTGCTTCCCTTCACGCGCGATTTTTCCATGACCACAGCGGATGAGTTCGCGCGTGAGATTCTTGCGGGCAAGCTGCACGCACGAGAAGTTCATGAAGGCGACAATTTCCACTTCGGACACAAGGCGCAGGGGACGACACTGCATTTGAAAGAGCTTGGAGCGCCACTCGGCTTCGAAGTGCATGCTTATCCGCTCATGAAGCTGCGCGGCAGCCCGGTCTCAAGCAGCCACATCCGCGAGTTGATTTCAGGCGGCAAGGTTTCGCGTGCCTGGCGACTGCTGGGGAGGCCTTTCAGCGTGAGCGCAGCGCCGGGGCGGGGACGCGGATTCGGACACAAATATACGGTTCCGACGATCAACCTGAGCCGCTACGACGAACTGGTTCCCGGCGACGGAGTTTACTTCACGCGGACGAGAGTTGGCGACGAAGTGTTTAACTCCGTAACGAACGTCGGCAATCGCCCGACGTTTGGAGACGACTTGTATGCGATCGAGACGCATTTGCTCGACTTCCATCCTCTGGAGGTGACGGCGCAAACGGAAGTCGAGATTACGTTCCTCAGATGGCGCCGGCCGGAGATGAAATTTCCGTCGGTTGAAGTGCTGAAGGAGCAGATTGGGCGGGATGTGGGGAGAGCGAAGAGGTATTTTCAGCTTCTCAGTAACAGATCCGCGGCGGAAGCGCGGGGCCGCGGAGAGTTTTAGATATGCGCGTGAGAGTGAGACATGACAGGCCGCGTCTCTACATGAGCATCTTTGGCAGCCCCGACGATTTTTTGCGATCATAGGGATCCCTCACTGCGTTCGGGATTTACAACTAAACTGCGTTCGGGATTTCAGCACGCAAAGTCCGTCCCTCCGTGTCTCTTTGCGATACTGATACACTCTCTACGCCCATGGCTTCCACGCAGCTCACGACTTTCTCCCAGGTAACTCCCGCACAGAAGCGAACGCTCATAGCTGCCGCTCTGGGCTGGGGGCTGGACGGGTTTGATGTGCTGCTGTACAGCAACGTCCAGGTGTTCGTGATGGCGGCGCTGGGGATCCATTCCAAAGCCATCGCGGGCCTGCCGAATGCCTTCATGCTGCTGGCGTCAGGAATTGGCGGGATATTGTTCGGCTTCATTGCAGATCGCATTGGCCGCACCAAGGCTCTGATGCTGAGCATTCTCACCTATTCCCTGTGCTCGCTGGGCTCAGGGTTGTCAACATCCATTGGCATGCTCATCTTTTTCCGGTTCGTGCTGGGGCTGGGTATGGGTGGTGAATGGAATACGGGCGCAACCCTGGTGGCGGAAACATGGCCTGCGCACCTGCGGGCACGAGCCATCGCGGTTGTACAAAGCTCGTGGGCTTGGGGTCTCGCGGCGGCGGCGGTGACGGCATACGTCGTACTGGAGAGATTGCAGCTGAACTGGCGGTTAGTGTTCATCGTTGGTGTGCTGCCGGCGCTGGTGACGCTCTGGATCAGGAGCAGCGTGCCCGAGTCGGAGATGTGGAAGGAGCGCTGCCATCTTCCGCAAACCAAAACACCATTCTCGGCAATCTTCTCTCCGGAATTGCGCAAGAGCACCATCTTCCTCCTGCTGCTTAATATCTTTGGACTGTTCGCGTGGTGGGGACTCTTCAGCTGGATGCCGCCTTACCTGACATTGCCCGTTGAGAAAGGTGGCCGCGGCCTGGGGATGATGAGCACCACCTGGTTGCTCGTGACGCTCAATCTCGTCGGCATGTTTCCCGGCTATCTCTGCTATGGATGGGTAGCGGACAAATTGGGTCGCAAGCGATCTCTCATTCTGTACACGTTATGCGCGGCCGCGCTGATTCCGATCTACGCCGCGGCGCGGCAGCCATGGATCATCCTGGTACTGGGAGCGCTGGTCGGCTTTTTCGGAACAGGATTTTTCGCCGGCTCAGGGATCATTGGCAGCGAACTCTTCCCTACTACGGTTCGCGCCCGCGCTCTCGGATTCACTTACAACGGCGCCCGCGCCCTGAGCTGCGTTGCGCCTTATACCATCGGCTGGGTAGGCGACAGAAAAGGCCTAAGCTGGGCGTTCTTGCTGTGCGCGATTGCATTTGTGCTGACAGCGCTGATGGCATTGCAGCTGCCGGAGACGAAGGGCAAGCAGCTGGAGTGAGTCTCAGCCGCGAATCAACCCGAATGAACACGAATCAACTTGGATGTTTTGGAATTCGCGTTAATTCGCGGCTAATTGAGGTGCTCCCACCGGCAGCGCGCTCTTCTTCGGACGGCGATTGGCCTGCAATATTTTCTTGCGCAGGCGCAGGTTCTTCGGCGTGACTTCCACCATCTCGTCGTCGGCGACGAACTCAATCGCCTGTTCCAGCGTGAGCGACTTGTGGGGTACCAGACGGATGGCTTCGTCGGCGGTAGAGGCGCGCATGTTGGTCAGCTTCTTTTCGCGGACGGCGTTCACGTCGAGATCAACTTCACGCGCGTTCTCACCAATGATCATGCCTTCGTAAAGATCAACTCCGGGCCCAAGGAAGAGCACGCCGCGCTCCTGAAGGCTGAAGAGGGCGTAGGCAGTCGAAGGGCCCGGACGATCGGCGACCAAAGCGCCGGTCATGCGATGGGGAATTTCGCCGAGCCATTCGGTGTAACCATCGAAAAGCGAGTTCATGATCACGGTGCCGCGCGTTTCCGTGAGCAGCTCAGAGCGGAGGCCGATCATGCCGCGGCTGGGAATGGCGAACTCCATGCGCACGCGACCAGAGCCGTGGTTGTGCATCTTTTCCATCTGGCCTTTGCGGGAGCCCAGCTTTTCAATCACCACGCCAACAAATGCTTCCGGAATATCAACCATGAGCTTCTCTTTCGGCTCCATCAGCTTGCCGTCAATCTGCTTGGTCACGATCTCCGGCTTGCCGACCATGAGTTCGTATCCTTCACGCCGCATAGTTTCGATCAGAATGGAAAGCTGCAGCTCGCCGCGGCCCAGAACTTTGAACGAGTCCGTGCTCCCGGTTTCTTCCACGCGCAGTGAAACGTTGGTCAGCAGCTCTTTTTCCAGCCGCTCGCGTAGATTTCGTGAAGTCACGTAACTTCCTTCGCGTCCGGCGAAGGGTGAAGTATTCACCGAGAACTGCATTGCGATGGTTGGTTCGTCAATGATGATGTGCGGCAGCGGCGCGGGAGTCTCTACGTTGGTGATGGTCTCGCCAATGGCGATTCCCTCTACGCCGGCAATGGCCACGATGTCGCCGCATTCGGTCTGCTCGATGTCCACACGCTTCAGGCCGCTGAAGGAGAACAGCTTGGTGATCTTCACCTTCTGCACGGAGCCATCCAGCTTGGCGATTCCGGCCTCTTCGCCGTTATGCAGCGTGCCGTTGAAGACGCGGGCTATCGCCAGGCGGCCGAGATAGTCGCTGTAATCGAGGTTCGCGACCAGGATCTGCAGCACGTTTCCCGGTTCGCCGGCAGGCGCAGGAATCGTTTTCAAAATCGCATCAAACAGAGGCCGGAGATCCTCGCCGGGCACTTCGATGGAGGTAGATGCGGTTCCTGCTTTCGCATTCGTGTACAACACGGGAAAGTCGAGCTGATCTTCGCGAGCGTCCAGGTCGATGAAGAGATCGTAGAGCTCGTTCAGCACTTCCTGCGCGCGCGCGTCGGCACGGTCAATCTTGTTGATCACCACAACAGGCGGCAGCCCTGCTTCGAGAGCCTTGCTCAGCACGTAACGAGTCTGGGGCAGCGGGCCTTCACTGGCGTCCACCAGCAGCATCACGCCATCCACCATTTTCAGGGCGCGCTCCACTTCGCCGCCAAAATCGCTGTGGCCGGGCGTGTCCACAATGTTGATCTTCACGTCGTGATACAGGACAGCGGTGTTCTTGGCCAGAATGGTGATGCCGCGCTCGCGCTCGAGCTCGTTGGAATCCATCACGCGGTCCATTACGGCTTCATTGGCGCGGAAGGCGCCGCTCTGGCGAAGCATGGCATCCACCAGCGTGGTTTTTCCGTGGTCAACGTGCGCGATGATGGCGATGTTGCGAATTGCTGAACTCAAAAGGGTGTCCGTTCCTGAAGAATGAGAATGGGCGATCGTCGTCTCTATCCATTCTACCTGCGAAAAGAAAAAAGCGGACGGTGAGTGACACCGTCCGCAGTCAGGCTCCGTCGAAAACAGCTTAACGACTGAGTGTCTTTTCCACTTTAATCCTGTCTTCCAGGCCTACGATTGCGGTCTCGTGCTGCGGCTTATAGCCGTCTTTCTGGAGAGTGATGTCATAGCTGCCGGCGTCCACCTGGATTTCAACCGGCGTGAGCTTCTGGAGTGGCGTGCCGTTCACAATCACCTGCGCGCCCCTGGGTTCACTCTTGATCTCGATCCGCGCTGTGTTTCTGGCTGCGTTGTTGCCGCCGAACTTGTTGCTTAGCCCGCCAGCAACGATTTTGATGTTATCGGTACGGCCGGCAACCATCAGGCTCGGCGAATAGCTCACGGCCTGGCCAGCGGAAAGCTTGATGTCCGTGCTGGCTTCCAGATAGCCGTTCTTGCGCAGCACAACATTGTGCTGGCCAGGATCGAGCATGATCTCTGAAGGCGTGGTCTTGCCGGTCTCTTTGCCGTCAATGATGATGCCGGCGCCCGCCGGCGATCCGGCGACGTTGATGAATCCCTTGTTCGGTGTCAGCTTCAGGTCAAGCGGAGTGCGGCTTCCGCCTGCAATCTGCACGACGCGAGTTTCCGGCGCGTAGCCGATATGCGTGACCGTGACTTTGTAATTTCCGGCAGGCAGTGAGCCGATGGTCGCCGGCGACTTCCACTGTCCCTGCTGGCCTTCAATTTCGATGATCGACCCAATCGGAGCTGCGCCCACGGTGAGTTCGCCCGTAGAGGCAGCTGCCGCAGTTTGGGTAAATTGCTGCGCGATCTGGTGTGCCTTCTGCCGCGAAGCCTGGCTGCGGGTCACACGTGATTCAGAAGCGGCTGGTTCACTCTCGGCAGCGGGGGCAGCGGCTTCCTGGTCCGGAGTCGCGGCCGCCGGTGCCACCACTTTCACCGGCTTTTTGGCGGGCGCCGCGTCGCTTACTTCCTGCTGAGTCTCAGCCGGCTTGTGGAACATCATCGCGAGCGCGCCGAGCATGAACAGCCCGGCAACCACGATTCCTGCAAGCGCCCAATTCGTCTTTGAGTTTCCTACGGAAGCCTTGCGTGCAGTGGTCTTCGATGCAAAAGTCTGCGGCGCCAGGGTCTGCGGCGCCAGCGTCTGCGATCCAAGATTCTGGGGCGCCACTGTCTGCGTCGACACTCTTTGGGTCGTCGACGGAGACGGCGCCGGTCTGAAGCTGGATGTCTGCGGACCCGTAACGGCAGCGTTGAACTGGCTGCGGTTGAACGAACCGGTCGCGTTGCCATCGCGCATGGCCGGGAACTTCCCCGTGGCGGGCCTGGCAGCGGCAGAAATCACCGCCGGTTCACGCATCGCGGATTCAAGCGCAGCAATCAGCTGCTCGCCAGATCGATAACGTTCCGCCGGATTCTTGGCAATTGCCTTCATCACCACCCGCGAAATCTGCTCCGGCACGCGGCTATTGGCCACGTTCAGCGGGTGCGGCATCGCGTCAGTGATCGAGCGGTCCACTTCGCCCAGATGCTTGCCGGCGAACGGACTGCGCGTGGTGTAAAGCTCGTAGAGAATCACGCCGATGTTGAAGATGTTCGTGGCCGCATCGATCGGACGATTCTTCACCTGCTCCGGAGAGCAGTACGGCGCATCGTCAAGCTTCTTGGCCGGAGTGGGCGTGAGAATGTTCTTGTCGCGAAGGATGCCGAAATCGAGCAGCTTCAGCGTTCCATCCGCCTGTAACTTGATGTTGTAAGGATTCAGGAAATGGTGGAACACGCCTTTCGAGTGCGCGTAGTCCACGGCAGCACAGAGCTGTTTGGCGATGCGCAGGACCTCATTCATGTCCGGCGTGCGCCCGGCCAGCATTTCCTTCAGGGTCTGCCCTTCCACGAACTCGGCAGTCATGAAGACGTTGAAATCTTTATAGCCGCAGGTATAGAGCCGGCCGATGTTAGCGTGCTCCAGGCCACTGGCAGCCCGCGATTCGCTGAGGATCTTCTTCATCAGCTCAGTGGCATCGTCCAGCCATTCCGGTACCTGAAACTGGCGCAGCGCGCTCACGCGGTCCAGTTGCGGGCTCCGGGCTTTATGAACAACACCGACGCTTCCGCGGGGCAGTTCCTTCACCAGCTCCAGGCGATCAGTCCGAGGAGCCGCAGGCGTACTGGCGGGAGTAGTCTCTGTGATCTCTTGCATAGTTTT
>DATAEJ010000213.1:0-6403 GCA_036258095.1 Candidatus Angelobacter sp.
CTGCAAGTCTGGCGTCTCCCGAAAGAAGAGTTTCTCGCGGAAAGAAGAATCTGGGCTTTGCCGCGTTTCGACCGGAACGCCCAGCTGTTGCAATTCCAGAATCACAAAATCGACAGCCTGCTGGGCGGCACCGCTCACGGGGGTGGTGAGTGAAAGGCGATCCGTGATGGTTTCTGGAGTAATCCCTATGAGCAGGAATGACGTGGGTGCACAACCCAGCAGTTCCGCGGCGGCAAGAGTGGCGCCCAGTGCCGGCGAGTGAGGATCCAGGCGGGGAGCTGGATTCTCGTGGAATACGTCGGACTTTGTGTATCGAGTCAGCGTGCCGGGCGCTTCACCGTTCTCCGCCGCATCAATCAAGATTACGGCGTCTGCATCGGCAACATGTTCGAGAAGATCCAGCGACGGCGTGCCGAAGTCTATGACTTGGACATAATCGGGAAAGCAGTAACGCTCTTCCAACAATGAGACAACGTATGGCCCGACTCCGTCATCACCAAGAAGCACGTTCCCGATGCCGCCAATCACGATCCGATTCATAGGACCTTCACGCGCGCGATCTGCTTCCCGGAAGGATCGAAGGCGTGACAGGCGCATGCCATACAAGGATCGAACGAGTGCACGGTGCGCAGGACTTCCAGGGGCTCCTCGGGGCGCGCGAGCGGCGTATGCAGCAGAGACGCTTCGTATGGACCATGAGCACCGGATGCATCCCGCGGACTGGCATTCCAGGTGGATGGAACAACAGCCTGGTAGTTTTTGATCTTTCCATCCTTAATTACCACCCAGTGTGAGAGCGTTCCGCGCGGCGCTTCGTGCGTGCCTACACCCTCGATTTCGCCGCTTGGGAAGGAAGGAGCATTCCAGGTTTGAAGATCCCCTTTGCCAATGTTGTCCACCAATAGTTGCCAGTGTTTCTGCGCCAGATCGGCGAGCATGGCGGCGCGAATAGCGCGAGCGGCGTGCCGCCCGAGCGTAGAGTGCAAGGCTGCCGGCGTAACCTGCGTTTTGGCAACCGCAGCTACATTCGTCAGCGCGGCTGTCGCCCATTTTTTGGTGAGTTCATGACCCTGCGCAAATCCGACGAGCACCTGGGACAAAGGCCCTACCTGCGCCGGTTTGCCTTCAAAGCGGGGCGCCTTCACCCAGCTGTATTTGCCATCAGCGGTCCAGCCGGTGAACTGAGGATCGGTTTCACCTTTCCAGGGATGAAGAGGTTTATCGCCTTTGTAATACGCATGCGTCACATCTTCGGTGACCGCCTGACGGAACCTGGGATCGGCTTCGGTCTTGAATGCCTGAATGGAAGCAAGATCGCCTTCGCGGATGTAACCGCCGGGCAGATCGAAAGAGGTCCCAGAGCTGTCGAGCGGGAGATCGGGGACAGCAAGGTAGTTCTTTACGCCGCTGCCGATCGCGAACCAGTCGGGATACATCGCCGCGATCGCGCACACATCCACGAAGTACACCTCGTGGACAAACCGCGTGATCTCATCGAGCAGCGATTTAAGAGAGGCCAGGCGATCCATGTTCAGCGCGCCCTGACCATCGAGATCGATAGCGTTAGCCACGCCGCCTACGGTGAGATTCTGGATATGCGGTGTCTTGCCGCCGAGAATACCGACCACCTGCAAAGCTTTGCGCTGGTATTCGAGGGCCTGCAGGTAATGCGAGAAGGCGAGCAGGTTGACCTCCGGGCTGAGGCGCATTGCGGGGTGTCCCCAATAACCGTTGGCAAGGATGCCCAGTTGTCCGCTGGCGGCAACAGCTTTCACTTTGTCCTGGGCAGCTTTGAATTCCTGGACCGAATTGCGGGTCCAGGGCGAGAGACTCGAAGCCAGCGCAGCGGTTTTGGCAGGATCGGCCTTGGGAATCTGCAACACGTCAACCCAGTCAAGCGCGGAGAGCTGATAGAAATGCACCACGTGATCGTGCAGCGCGTGCCCAATAAGAATAAGGTTGCGAATGTACTGCGCGTTGCGCGGCACTTCCAGTTTGAGAGCATCTTCCACTGCCCGCACGCTGGCCATGGCGTGCACGGTGGTGCAAACGCCGCAGAAGCGCTGGGTGAACAGCCAGGCGTCGCGAGGATCGCGACCTTCGAGAATGCGCTCGATGCCGCGCCACATGGTGCAAGAAGCCCACGCATTCGAGACCGCATTATTGTCGACTTCAACGTCGATACGCAGGTGCCCTTCAATTCGGGTAATCGGATCGATCGTGATGCGTCTTGCCATTTTTATCCTCCATCCGCACGAAAATTAATCGCCGGAGACGTAGTGTCCCTGTGCCAGGGGTCGCGGTTTTGCAATCGTAGGTGCAGCACCGGTCAAAATCGGGAAGGTCTTGATCAGCGCGATGTAAGCGGCAATCTCACCTGCCACCAGGCCGACGGTAACCAGAATTTCAGTCACGCTGGGGAAATAAGACCACTGCGCACCTGGCCGGAACGCCACCAGGTAAACATCGAAGCGGTAGATTCCTCCATAAAGGAGCAGCAGCATGGCAGCGAGAAACAGGTTTCCCAGATTCCGACGCCGCGTTTCGCTCCGCAGCAGAAACACCGCTGGAATAACAAGCGCCCATTCAATCAACGACATGATGCTGTAAAGATCGAACCGGAACAACGCAGCCAGTTGGCCGCGCACGATCAGGTCAGTGAGCCGTATCAGCAGGAACAACGCGAGCACTTGAACGGTGACTCCACCCAGGCGAGCGAGCATTTCCGTTTCCGGCTTGCGGCTGAGAATCCTGGACGAAATCGCGCTTTCGATCACAACCGCAGCAAAGCCCACGAAAATGCACGAGATCAGGAACAGCAGCGGGAGGACCGGCGTATTCCACAACGGGTGCAGTCGCGGCCCGCTGAGCAACATGAGAGAACCGAGCGAAGACTGATGCATCGTCGGCAGCAGCAGGGCCAACGCGATGATCCATGTGAGACTCTTCGTCACCTTTGGCAACGCACGACTGCTGAAGTGCTGCAACCTCGGGATGGAACTGGTCTGGGCCCGTTGCAGGAATGCGGGTGCAAGCTCGATCCACACCACAATCGTGTAGGCCATGATGCACAGCGCTACTTCCAGAAGAACAGACCGTGTATTCCACATCCAGAAGAAAGGCAATTTCCAGGCCAGCCATGGACGGCCAATATCGATCAACACGGAGAAACCTGCGATGCTGTATCCCAGCGCGCTCGTCAC
Organism: Candidatus Angelobacter sp.; assembly: GCA_036258095.1. Taxonomy (GTDB): domain Bacteria; phylum Acidobacteriota; class Terriglobia; order Terriglobales; family Acidobacteriaceae; genus Angelobacter. The sequence continues at coordinate 3,204 of DATAEJ010000213.1, forward strand.
CAGCGCTGGCCGGACCAAAGGTTGATACTTGCCGCGATTCAGGATGTAAACCAGCAAAGCCACCGCGTATCCGCCGCACGCCAGAGAAGTGCCGGTCACAACATCGAAGGCGATCCAGAGTCCCCACGGATAGCCATCGTTGAGCGCAGTGGTTGCTCCCAGGCCGGCGGCGAAACGCCAGACGATCAACAGTCCGGCGAGCCCGGCAAGCGCGGCCAGCACAAGAAAAGGAGGGGTAAGAATTTTGCCGCCGATCGGTTGCGCTTCTTCGTAGGGTTTCACGGCTGCTTCTCCTCGGCTGGTGTTTCTTGTTTCTGACGGCGGTTACGCCACGTGATGCCCGCCAGCACACCGTAGAGCGCCATGGGCAGAGCGAATCCCTGATAAACCGTGTGCTGAACATTGTGGACGGTTTCGGGCACTGGCCGATCGCCGTAGTCAGGCATTCCGAGCTTCTCGAATTCGACTCCCGCCAGATAAAGCACCTGCGTGCCGCCGGCCTCATGTTCACCGTAAACCTTGGGGATGTAGCGCTCAGGGTGTTCCTGCAAACGACGATGCGCTTCGGCGAGCAAATCAGATCGTTTGCCATAAATTACGGCTTTGGGAGGACAGACTTCCACGCAGGCCGGCAACTGGCCTTTGGAGGTGCGATGAATGCAGAGCTGGCACTTGACGATCTTCGGCACGGCTTTCGACCATTCGAATTTCGGCACGTTGAACGGACATCCCATTTCGCAGTAGCGGCAGCCGACACAGCGGCTGGCGTCGTAGGTAACCACGCCGTTAGCCTGCTTCTTCATCGCGCCGATCATGCAGGCGGAGACGCACGCTGGATCCACGCAATGCATGCATTGCCGTTTGATGTAGGCGTGATTGGCACTCGCCGGATCGTTGTAGACCTTGATGATGTTGAGTGCGTGCTCGTTCAGGTCGATCGGCATTGCTGCGCGACCGTCGGAAGTTGCCGTGTCCGGCGTTATGTTGTTCGCTTCGTTGCACGCGCCCATGCAGGCTTTACAACCCACGCACTTGGTGGAGTCGTAGAGCATGCCGACGGACTCGTCCGGCGGTGCCGTATCAGCGAGTGCTTCCTCCGGCACAATCACCGTTGCAGCCGAGCCGACAGCGGCAACCGCTGCGGCTCTAATCAGAGAGCGCCTGGAGATGTCCATGGCCTACTCCTTTCCAGCCGCGGCTTTGGCCTCTTCTTCCGGCTCGTTGGACCACAGCTTGCGCGCGGCGACCACGCCGGCTCCGGCCAGCACGCCCCCGATCAGCCCGGCCACACCCGTTGCGAGAGGACTGGTGTGTCCTTGGGCTGTGTACACAGGAGCGTACGTATCAGGCGTTGTCGCGGGAAGGCTGTGCAGGTCGACAAGTTGGAAGGTCGGCATCTCAAACCCGACTGCCTTTTCTGTGCAACCCACGCAGGGAGCACCGATCCCGATCGGCCACACATCGGGCAGTTCGTTGAAGTTCCGCGTAGCGCAGGATGCGTGCGTGAGCGGGCCTTTACAGCCAAGCTTGAACAGGCACCAGCCCTTGCGATGTCCTTCGTCGCCGAAAGCCTGCGCGAAATGGCCAGCATCAAAATGCGCGCGACGCGGGCAGCTATCGTGAATCACCCGGCTGTATGCGAACAGCGGACGCTTCTGCGAATCGAGCGCCGGCAGCTTGCCCATGGTCGCATACTCGAGCACCACCGCCAGCAACGTGTACGGATTCGGCGGACATCCGGGCAGATTGATGATCGGCTTGTTTGTGATAATGGAGTCCACGCCGACAGCGCCGGTAGGATTCGGCCCCGAGGATTGCACGCCGCCCCACGAAGCACAGGAGCCGATCGCAATGATCGCGGCAGCATCAGCTGCGGTCTTTTTGAGAACGTCAATCCCGCGCTTCTGGCCGACCTCCATGTAAACACCGTCGTCCTTCAGCGGTATGGAGCCCTCCACCACCAGCACGTACTTGCCGGCATTCTTCTTGATGGCGGTTTGCAGCGCCTTTTCCGCCTGATCACCGGCTGCGGCCATCAGGGTTTCGTGATAATCGAGAGAAATCACGTCGAGGATCAGGTGCCCGACATCCGGAGCCGAGGTGCGCAGCAGCGTCTCCGTGCATCCTGTGCACTCCTGGAAATGAAGCCAAATCACGGAAGGTCGCGGCGCGCCACCGATTGCGGTCGCGAGCTTTTCCAGGGAGTTGGTCTTCGTCAGCGCCAGGCCAGCAGGCGCGGTGATCATCAACATCGAACAAAGCTGAAGAAAATCACGGCGAGATACGCCGGAAGAAAGAAGATGAGTTCCGATGGTCTTGGACTCCGAGTGGGTCATCAATGCCCTCCTGCGGGTAGGGTCGATGCCGTCCCTTGGGGGGTAGCGTGCATTGAGGATGGCAAACTGCTGAATTTTTGCAGGACGTAACGCAAGCGTATGTGACCGCGGTCACGTTTCTGGATTGCGTGTTGCGGAAACAGGAATTTGTCTCGCTCAACCCAGTGCGGGAGTGTGTCTCGCATCACAGCAGTAATCTCTGAAACCGGGCATCCTCACGGCTAATGCACGAGCTAGGCATTGCTCAGGCGATTCTTGATCGCGTCGCGAACGAGGTAACGCGCCATGCCGGTGCACGTCCCGTTGAGGTAGGTGTGCTGATTGGTGAGGTCTCCGGTGTGGATGCAGAGGCTCTTGCATTCGGGTTCGAAGCGATAGTGAAAGATACAGAGTGGGAACGGCTCAAGCTCAGCATTGAATGGAAGTCGCGAGTTCATTGCTGCCCGTCCTGCAATCGTGAGTTCCCTGTCATCCGCTTTGATACCGCATGTCCCGACTGCGGGAATACGGTGACTGTGATGCTGAACGGTGATGAGCTTGATATTGCCTACATTGAGGTGGAGGACACATGACTCGGATTGCGGTGCAGGAAAAGGTTCTAAACGAAAATCACAGGCTTGCGGCCGAATTGCGCCGGCAATTCGCCGAACACGGCGTTTTTGTCCTCAACTTCATCAGCTCGCCGGGTTCAGGGAAGACATCGCTTCTCGAACGCACGCTTGCAGTTCTCCCCAGGGACGCGCGCGTCGCGGTGCTCACCGGGGACATCCAGACTGACAATGATGCACGGCGGCTGGCGCGCGCAGGGTTCCCTGCCAGGCAGATCTCAACCGGTGGCACCTGTCATCTCGATGCACGTATGAT
>DATAEJ010000214.1:0-7169 GCA_036258095.1 Candidatus Angelobacter sp.
AGCTTTTTTACTTCAACAGCGCCGACCCGGTAGAGATCCCTCTCCAGCAGGGAGGCGCCGCGTGATGGGAGCGCATGCATACACCTAAGACTCTCATCCCACAGGCCGGCAAGTCTGGTCTAAATTGCACACACTCTGGTCATGAACGCGGGATTGGTAGAACGCTGACGCGGGCCCACTGCGTGAGGCAGGTCGACAAAGCCGCAGGTAAATGAACCCAGGCGCTCGATCATTCAAGCGTTTCAAGCTGAACAGGGTGCTTTATGGCCGTCTTTCATGTTGGCGCCATCGCGGCGCTGTTTCTGTTCACTTGGCAGGTCTTCGCGCTCGCAATTCTGTTGTGGTGGGTTTCCGTAAGCCTCGGCATCGGCATGGGCTATCATCGACTGCTCACGCACAGAGGCTACAAGACCCCGAAATGGATGGAATACGCTCTGACGATCTGCGGCACACTGGCGCTCGAAGGTGGGCCGATCTTCTGGGTGGCAACACACCGAGTCCATCACCAAAATGCGGATCAGGAAGGCGATCCGCACTCCCCGCGTGATGGCGGCTTCTGGGCCCACATGGGCTGGATTATTACCGGAAAGGTGCTGCAGAACAATGCGCCTGAGCTTCTTCCCTATGTTCCCGATCTTCGCAAAGACAAATTCCATGTCTGGATCAGTAAATGGCACTGGCTTCCAATTACCATCCTGGGAGTAGTGTTGTTTGCGATGGGTGGTTTTCCGTATTTGACGTGGGGAATCTTCCTGCGTACGGTGCTTGGCCTCCATGGAACCTGGCTTGTCAATTCCGCTACGCACATGTGGGGATCAAGGCGTTTCCAAACCAGAGACAGCTCCAGAAACTGCTTCTGGGTCGCCCTTCTGAGCTTTGGCGAGGGCTGGCACAATAATCACCATGCCCATCCTCAATCAGCCCGTCACGGCCTTGCCTGGTACGAGCTCGATTTAAACTGGTACGGCATCTCTCTGCTGCGAATGCTCGGCCTCGCTTGGGATATCCAGCAAACATCTTCCGCACGCGGCAGCCTCAGGTAAGCAGAAGAGTGTTCGACCAGGTCTGAGATTCTGCAATCGCTATCATCTGTCAGCCATTTCTCCTGGCCCGTTTTCATTACCGCGGACTTTGAAGGCTTGAACTGCAACGCTTGTTCGTGCTGCACAGTATTTACGAATGAGCACTGAGCACCAGTAGTACTCAATCGCAAATCAATCCGCAACAATCGCCCTCTATGCAGCCGCTCACGGCATCGGCATTGTTGATCTTTTCGGATGAAATGGCAGACTGCTAAGCACTGCTGCGCGTTGGAGACAGATGAGGAAGGAAACATCTTCAGCTGCGACGCGCTCGCCATGGGTTCAACAGCGACTGGTCGTAGGATATCGACAGTATGTGCTTTTTCGGCACGCGGTGGATTATACCTGCTCGCGTGGTATAGGCGCTGAACAACCCACTGCAAGCTTTTCGGGTTCATCAACCGGGGACAGTGTGGCAGATCAACAGAAGATCGACCGCGTCTGACTGCGCGGCGAAAGGGCTTTGCCAAGCGAGTATGCCTTCTCCACCAGGGCAATCGCGGCAATTGAAGACTGCCGCGAGTTAGCGCGGACACGTCGCTGCGACACACACACCTGAGAGAATGACAGCTTGTGGATAGAACTTCTTAGCCCTCAGGCCTCTCGGTGGTTGAAGAAAGATCCTCGCAGAATTGCAGTTCAGATATTGGTTTCCCAATGAATAGCCGGCGGCACGGCTTGGCCAGCCAGCGCGCCCATCGGGTGGCTCGGTTTCGCCGGGCGCTGTCCGTTGCTATTCCCGTAGTGGCATACATCTGGCGGTAGAGTTTGGAAACAAATATGAATGCCAGCCGCGCTCTGATTGTAGGCGCGCACCGCGATCGTTTCCAAACGGAAGTCATACTGTAGAAGTCATCCCATACGCGCTGCGTGCGCCCACGCATCTCCTCGGAACTCATGGTGGGATGAGGCATGAACATCTTGGGGCGCACCTCTGCGGGAACTAGCCAATAGCGAGTAATCGGGATGCCTTGCACCTTTTCTACGCTTTCAGCTTGCGCTTTTTCCCAGCGTTCGAAATCCACCGTTCCAGGGAAGGGCGTCAGCATCACGAATTGAGCGAAAGTCAAACCGGCGCGATGAGCCACGTCCAGCGTGGCGTTGAATGTGTCCTGCCGGTCAGAAGGAAGCCCAAAAATGAACGAACCGAGGATGTGGATATCATGTTCCCGAAACTTTTGCAGTTGCCGAACCAGGTTCTCTCCCGAGCAATTGAAATCCTTGTAGACGGCCTTCAGTCCTTCGGGAGTCACCGCCTCTACGCCTACCAGTGCTCCCAGAATCTTGGCTTTGCGCATGGCCGCGAGAAAATCGGGATCTTCAGCAGCCTCCATTGTGATCTGCGTAAAAAAGACGGTGTCTTTGGGCAATTGCGCCAAGCGCGACATCAACTCGAAGCGCTCGCTGCGGATGGCCTTCAATTCGGCAACACGGTGATCATTCTTCTGACGCTCGGCGAGATGGATGTCGGTTAAGGAAACCGGATAGAAGTTGTCGTCGGCAAGAGCGATGAAGCGGAAGCCGATGCGTCTCAGTTGAACAATCTCTTCAATCACCACATCTGACGCGCGCTGCCTGGGTTTTTGACCATCAGTGCGCCAGACTGAACAAAACGAACAGTGCTTAGGACATCCGCGAACGGTCTGCACCGACGCCCACATGTAGCTGTTAGGAGGGAGCAGGTCCCAGCGGGCCGGTTTAAATTGGCCGGCTGCCACGCGTCCGCCTTCGTAGATGCGTTTTGGCGCGCCGATTTGGAAGTCTTTTAGCGCTTGTCCCCAAGCCAGGTCGCCGTCGCCTCGAACCACGGCATGCGCTCCGCCGTATTCAAACGCCTCCTCGGGATACAAACTAGAGTGGACGCCGCCAAATATCACCCACGCCCCGCGTGCCCGCGCCATTCGACCGACAGCGTAGCCGCGCAAGGCGTTGCCCGTGTGAATCCCGATTCCAACCACATCGCCGGTCTGCACGCCTGCGGGATTCCAATGCTGCAAAGTTTCGTCGCGCAGAACCGGATCTCCGAATGACGCTGGAGTCGCCGCCGCCAACACGTAAAGCCAGCGCGGAGTGATGACTGCGGTTCCGAAGGCGGTGTCGCTAGGATTGATCAGGTGCACTCTCATAAATCATTACATTTGTCTTGTGGTGTGCGGCAACAACCTGATGCTTGCTCACAACAGCTTGCGATCAGAGGCTATTTCCGGTCGACTTTGAATCAGGCGCTCGAAACACTCTGCAACCGTTGGTGTGAATCTTGCACCAAAAGTTTACCGTCGTCATCCGTGAGTTTAGCTGCAGAATTTATCCAGAGCTGTTCAATTTTGCTCAGACGGCCGCTTAGGCAAATTCCAAACGTAGATCTGTGACAATCTCCGCCAAACTGAAGCTTGCTCAGGACGGTCTTTGCGGAGGCGGTCTTGTGGTATCCAGAATGACCGGTGTCCGACGTGTCTGGGAATAGGCACGGTCCGGCGCGCAAAGGTATGCCCTATCTGCCATGGAAAAGGAACTGTTGACGAATGCTTCCACACGCCGCAACGAAAGGGTGCCGCCATGGTCCATCGCAAAATGGCTTGCGCGGACGCGGCCATGCCGGGTTGCGCCATTAGCTCGTCGACATGCGCAAGTGTGCGTCTCCCGCTCTTTTGCTGTGAGGCCTGCACCATGGCCTTGATGCGCTCAATGGGGATCTGTGTTTCTCTTGCCCGTTGAGCGATGCGGCTCTTTCCTTTTTCGGGACTCGTCGCGGCCATGATGTTCAGCAAGTTCTTGCGCTCCTCGAACGTTCGCAAGGATGTCCACAGTGTTTCCTCGATTTTCTGACTGGCTGGTAAGCAAAGCAGATTCTGTAAAGGAGTGGCCGGTGTGGCAGCGGAATCGCCGAATGTCGGGATGGTCCATTTCCCAAAGGACCCCTCCAAAGTTTGGGCAGTTGTACGGCACTTGACTCCCCAGTTCGTTGACTTGCGCAGCATCCCTCAAAACTCGTTCGGCAATCACCAGTTCGGTTCTCACATCTGCTGGTACAGCCACGTTTTTCCGCGGGCGCTCATGAGTGAGCTTTTCAAGCAGCATTCCCATTTCGAATATCGGGACGCAGTAATCAACTTTGAGATTGTCGTGCGCGCTTTTATCGAGTGGCGATTTGCGAACGCAAACGGCGGGATATTTCGAATTGATGAAGAAGAGAACTGCCATCTTAGCGGGCACACCCATTTGGGGTCTGTTCCAGTTTTTTAGATGCGGAATTGCGGGAATGCGTAGGATATGATTTGGTCCGCCAAATTGACGCGCTCTTGCGTCCAGATAAATTGAGAAAGAGCAGCGGGAAAAGTCATCTGCTTCGATAAGAGAGGACAGCATCAAGGCCGGGCAAGCTGACGGCTTTTGCAGCCGTGTTTGCTGCGAGCATCATGCGGCGCGATTGTCCCGCGCGGCTGTCGCGGACGCAGTGGAATCGGAGTATGTACTCCACCGTTTCCATAAGATCCGCAACGCTGCCATGATTGGAATCGACAGATACACGCCTATGACCCCGGCGATTTCCCCGCCGACCAGGACGGCAAAGATCGCCGCCAGCGGATGCATCTTAAGTTTGCGGCCCATGATTCGGGGCGAGTTGAAATAGTCCTGCATTACACGCCACCCGCCAAGAAGGATCGCGAGTAGAACCAGATGCGAATAGTTGGCAAGGAATCCGACGCCGAGTATCGCGATCGCGGCAACCAGCGGACCAATGATTGGTATGAATTCCATTACACCTCCCAATGTTCCCAAAACAACAGCGTAAGGAACTCTGAGGAGTGACAGGACAGAGAGATAAACTACCCAGGACAGCGCCGCCAGGATCAATTGGGCGCGAATAAAGTGCGCCAGCATCTGGTTGAGATCATCGAGCAAGCTCGTGAGAAATTTCCGCTGACGGCGCTTGAATATCTCCTCCAGCGTCTCTGCCATGCTTCGGCCGTCTTTGAGAAAGAAAATCGCGAGAATCGGGACCAATACAAGCCAAATCCCGTTCGCCAGAAATGCGGCTGCCCATGCGCCCAGACTTCGAGCCCAAGCAAGAAGTTCGTTGCGATGATTTGCCAGCGCGTGCTCGATTCGCAGCTCGGTCTTGTTGCTCCACCCTCTTGTGGCACCGATCTGCCAAGCGATCTTCCCCGATGTAAATTTATCGATAAGTCCGGGAAGGTCAGCGCTAAATTTACGTCCCTGACTGATAATATGCGGTCCGGCGAGCAGCAGCACGACGGCAATGATGATCCCAAACACCACATAAACTTCAAGAATGGCAATGCTGCGAGAACCTCGGGATGCTTTACGCAAGAGCTGCAACCGCGAAACCAGAGGTTCGAGTAGAAATGCGAAAAATATCGCAAACAGGAAAACGATCAGGATGCGGCCTGCAAGATAGATGAACGCTCCGACTGCGGCGAAGAGAAGGATAGTGCTCAAAACAGTAGCCGTGCGCCTGTCGATGAACTGCATCGTCATGGGCTCCAATGTCGCGGCATTCTCCGTTCAGCCGCCTTTATGCCGCCAAGTCCGGGTCTTTCTCCGCTTTCAGTGTCACGGCACGCCAGCGGTCCTTCCGGAGCAGGCTCGCCTTCCCGGATTGTTGGAGCAGCTTCGCATTGATTTCGGCTCCGATTAGCATGATGAAGTTGCTCCAAAACAACCACACCGAAAACGCGATCGCCGCACCGAGAGTGCCATACGTCGCATTGTAATTCGCGAAATCTCGGAAGTAGATTCCCAACAAATAGGACAGTCCAATCCAGCCACCCACAGCAATCACCGCTCCGGGCAGCGTTCGCAGGAATTTCTGTCGCACGTTGGGAGCCCAAAAGTACAGAAGTTCCACCGCAATCACCGTGAACCCTATCGCTACCGACCATCGGAGATAGGGCCAGATGGCTGCAAACGCCGGGCTGAGCCCCACCGTGCCGGCGAGCCATCCGCCGAACCTTGGCCCTACGATGAGCACTAAGAGGGCGATGACGAGTAACGTCCCGACCAGGAACGCCAGACCAACTGCTAACGCGCGAGTCGTCCAAATCCGCCGTGTTTCCGGCACATTGTAGGTCACGTTCAAAGCTTCGATCATGGCCGCGAAACCGCTGGATGCCGACCAGATGGTGAACACCATGCCGAAGGTCAGCAGGCCGCTATGGCGCGACAAGAGAACGTGAGCCAAAATGTTTTTGACCATGGCCATGCTGTCAGGTGGAACCACGGTCGCGAGCACGCCGACAATTTGGTTGAACAGACTGGAAACGGGCAGATACGCGACCACTGCCGACACAAAGATCAACAGCGGGAAAACCGACAGCACGAAGTAGTACGACAACCCTGCGGCAAACGCCATGATGTGCTTTTCGTCCACATCACGGAAAACATTAGCAGCGATATTCTTGATGTGTACTGCCGACCTCATGGACGTTGATACCGCCTTGCTCGGAAATCTACTGCTATTTCTTGGTGCTTTCCTTTGTGGTTCAGCCTCGCATAAAAAAAGATTCGCCGGGGCACATTGTGCTCCACTGGAAACAGTGTCATTTCATACGAGGTACGCCCTTCCCCCAAGTACCTGGCGGTGAAAGATCTTCCCGCATGGAGGACGTTCCATGTTGCGCTTGGAGGAATCAAAAATCGCGTCCCCCTGTGAGATGAGATAGTCGGCGGTACGCGCAGCCAGAGCTTGAATGGTCAGGCCGGGATTGGCGGAGCCTTGGGTGGGCATGATGCTGCCATCACACACGAATAGATTAGATATGTCATGTGTCCGACCATATCTGTCAACCACGGATGTCCGGGAGTCATTGCCCATGCGCGCGGCGCCCACCAGACGCGCATAGCGTGACTCTTGTACGACTTCCTCGGCTCCGGCCGCTCGCATGACGCCTATTACCTTATTCTTGCCGAACTCGATTTGTAGAGAAGATGTTTCCTGCCGCCAGGACGGCGCAGGACTCCGCGCGCGTGATAATAAAAACCCAGAGAGCCATCTGCGATTGCGAGCGCCGACATTGCCGGCAGCCAGGTATGCGCAACTCTTCGGCTCTTGATAGCGCCTGCGGC
>DATAEJ010000215.1:0-23739 GCA_036258095.1 Candidatus Angelobacter sp.
ATGTTGGTACCGATAATCCACGCCAAGATTTTCGGTGAATGTAAGAAATTTCCAGGCAGGCGCCATTCCTTGTGCTTCGCGGAAGACCGGTATGGCGAAGTAGAGCAGAAGCACCGTTAGATACGCTGGCAGGATACGAAATGCACGCCGGAAATAGAAACCCGGTATTGATGGTGCTTCGCCGCGTGAATACGGCCGCAGCAATTGCAAGCCGATCAGGTACCCGCTGAGCACAAAGAAGAGATCAACGCCCATCCAACCGGAGCGTCCCAGTGATCGGGCGAGCGCCGGCTCAGGCAAGAACCGCATATGGAAGAACATCACCCAGAGAATCGCAAGCGATCTCAGGAAATCCAGACCGGGTACGCGCGGAGCTGATTCGTTGTGGCTCAATCGTTGTTGTTATAGCACTGACTCGCTCAAAGCTCGATCAAGTGGATATCTGAATTCTCAGCGCTTTTCTGGGGCGGTTCGAACCGGGTTGCAGGCGAGCTATCCCCCGGACAATCCAGTAATCTTCTGGTCTGGTACAGTCATGGTTTGGGAGAAAACGACGTGAGCACGGCAGAGAACCCAATCGTAAGCCGGCCGGACCCAATGAATCGGATGTTCTACAACGACCGTGGTCTGCGCGCCGGCTGGCGTTTCCTGATCTTCGTCTTGCTCTTTCTTGGGCTAGTCAAAATCATCGGCTCCCTTGTCCTGGGTCCGGTATTTGCCCGGAGCAGACTGCACAATACCGACTTTTCCAGATCTGCAGCCATGCTTGTGTTCGAAGGAATGCAGTTCCTGATCATTGTACTTGCAACCTGGATCATGTCCCGGATCGAACATCGGGAGCTGGGTGCCTACGGATTGCCACGGCGCCGCTCTGCCATCCCAAATTTTGTCTCTGGTTATCTCTTTTGGGGATTCCTGCCTCTTACGCTGTTGCTGGGAATCTTGCGTGTCTTGGGTGCGTTCAATTTCGGAACAATCAATCCCCTGAACTCCGCAATGCTCTCCTGGTGCCTGTTCTGGGGAGTTTTTTTCCTGCTGGTCGGACTGGCTGAAGAATTCCTGATGCGTGGTTACCCTCTTTTCACGCTGGCTGACGGGCTCGGTTTCTGGCCTGCTGCCGTCATCATGGCGCTCTTGTTTGCTCGTGCGCACATGGGCAACTCTGGGGAGACGCGAATCGGAATCATTGCGACGGGCGTGTTCGCTATGTTCGCCGCTGCCACGTTGTGGCGGACCGGCGATCTTTGGCTGGCAGTGGGCGCGCATGCCGGCTGGGACTGGGGACAGTCGTTCTTCTACGGCGTGCCCGATAGCGGGCTGGTTGTGCCCGGCCACCTCTTTAGCCCGACACTTTCCACCACTGCCCCAGCATGGCTGAGTGGCGGAACTGTGGGGCCCGAGGGCAGCGTGCTCACACTCGTTCTCTGGGGCGTTATGTTTGCTGGTTTTCTGGTGATTTATCCCAGTCGACGCAATCAACTAGCACAGCCCGACAAGGTTCAGCCGATCACTGCATTTCGCGATCCTCAGTCCTGATTCATCCTGTGCACAGCAATAAAAAGCCGCTCGACTGTCGCCATGAGCGGTGCTGCTAAAAGGCCTCGGGCGACTTGCGCGCCGAGGCCGTTGCTTCAGGAGTCTGGATATCGTCGCCACAATCGAAGTAATCCAGCGGTTTGAAGGGAAGCGACAGAAACTAGATGTCCAGGTTCTTCACATCCAGGGCATTCTCTTCGATGAACTTGCGGCGTGATTCCACGTCCTCGCCCATCAGGGTGGTGAAGATCGATTCGCAGGCCTCGATGTCTTCCGCTTTCACAGCGAGCAAGGTGCGACGCTCTGGATCCATGGTGGTTTCCCAAAGCTGTTCTGAACTCATCTCGCCCAGACCTTTGTAGCGCTGCACGGTGTATTCCTTGCGGCCTTCGTTCAGCACGTAATCAAACAGGTCACGCGCGGAATGCTTCTCCACTACTTCAGATTCCGCCTTTGTGCGCCGGACCGGGGCCTTGGACGTCTTTTTCGCGGCCTTTTCCAGGTCCTCGCGTTCCGCATCGCTCAGCTCTGCTCCAGCCTCACCGCCTGCCGCGGGCTTCCCTGCCACTTCGATCACGAACGGCGGCTCCATGTGTTGCTCAATCTGCTTGTACTTCGCCATCATCTGCCGGTATTCCGGCGTGGAGGCAAGGCTGAAGTTCAACTCGCGCTCGGCGCCCTGGGAATCCGTGAATCGTACGCCCCAGAGGTTGTGCTCTTCATCGAAATACGCCTTCACGTCCTTGAGCAGATGCTCCTTGGACATTCTGGTCAGCTCTTTTTCGAGCTTCTCAACCTTCTTGGGCGGGTTCTTCTTATCGCCTTCGAAGTCAACGCGCTGGGAAAGCCCGAGTTTCGGCAATAACGCGGTAACCTGTTCATTGCGAATGCGCTTGTCCACCTTGTCGAAAAATCCCAGGTACTCGTTCAAGGTGGTCATGAATTTAGCCAGCGCAGCGCCATCCAGCTTAGCGGCGCCTTCACCGTAACGGACAACCATGCCTTCGGCCGCGCGACGGACCATGACACGCACGAACTCGCGATCGTCCTTGATGTATTGCTGGCTCTTACCCTTCTTGATGCCATAGAGCGGTGGCTGAGCAATGAACACGTTCCCGCGCTTGATCAGCTCGTTCATGTGACGGAAGAAGAAGGTGAGCAGCAGCGTACGGATGTGAGAGCCGTCCACGTCAGCGTCCGTCATCAGGATCACTTTGCTGTAGCGAAGCCGCGCCGGATCGAAGTCTTCCTTGCCGATGCCGGTGCCGAGCGCAGTGATCATGGCACGGATTTCTTCGTGGCTCAGCATCTTGTCATAGCGTGCTTTCTCGACGTTCAGGATCTTGCCTTTGAGCGGCAGAATTGCCTGGAAGCGGCGATCACGGCCCTGCTTCGCGGTGCCGCCTGCTGATTCACCCTCGACCAGGAACAGTTCGCAGCGGTTCGGATCGCGCTCGGAGCAGTCCGCCAGTTTTCCCGGGAGGCCGCCGCCGTCCAGAGCACCCTTACGACGCGTTAAATCACGCGCTTTCCTCGCGGCTTCACGTGCGCGAGCCGCTTCAATGGCCTTGTTGATGATGCGCTTCGCCACAGGCGGGTTCTGCTCAAAGAACGCGCCCAGCCGTTCGTTGATGAACGCCTGCACCACGCCCGCGATGTCAGAGTTCAGCTTGCCTTTGGTCTGGCCTTCAAACTGGGGTTGCGGCAGCTTTACGCTTACCACGGCGACCAACCCTTCACGAACGTCGTCGCCGGTCAGGTTCTCTTTTACATCCTTGAACAAGCCAAGTTGCTGGCCGGCATAGTTGATGGTACGGGTCAGCGCCGTGCGGAAGCCGGAGAGGTGCGTGCCGCCGTCCACGGTGTTGATGTTGTTGGCGAAGCTGAAAACCGTTTCCGAGTAGCCGTCGTTGTACTGGAGCGCGATTTCCATGGCCACGCCATCACGTTCCGCTTCCATGTAGATCGGCTTATCATGCAGAACGCTCTTCCCACGGTTCAGGTGCTTGATGAACTCTGCGATGCCACCTGTGTACTTGAATTCCAGCTTCTTGGCCTCGCCGGTCTTGGCATCCGTCTGGCGCTCGTCTGTCAGCGTGATCTGCAGGCCCTTGTTCAGGAATGCGAGCTCGCGCAGGCGCTGCGCCAGCGTGTCAAAGTTGTATTCCGTGGCGGTGAAAATCTCTTTGTCGGGCAGGAAGTGGACCCTGGTACCGCGCTTCTTCGTGGTGCCCGTTTTTTTCAGTTTGTTCTGCGGCTGGCCTTTGGAGTAACCCTGCTCCCAAACGTGCCCGTCGCGCCAGATCTCAAGATCAAGCTGGTGGCTAAGCGCATTCACGCACGACACTCCGACTCCGTGCAGTCCGCCAGAGACTTTGTAGTTCGAGCTGTCGAATTTTCCGCCAGCATGCAGTTTCGTGAGCACTACCTGCGCCGCAGGAAGCTTCTCACCATCCACCACCATGTCATCCACGGGAATGCCGCGGCCGTCGTCCACTACGGTGATCGAGTTGTCAATATGAATCGTTACATCGATGCGCGTCGCAAATCCTGCGAGCGCTTCGTCCACAGAGTTATCTACTACTTCGTAAACCAGGTGGTGCAAACCCATCTCGCCGTTGGAACCGATGTACATGGCCGGACGTAACCGCACGGCCTCCATGCCTTCGAGGACTTTTATGTCATCCGCGGTGTAATTCCCGTTTCCGTTGCCGCCGGCTTTTTTGCCTTGTTTTTGCTCGACCATGGCTTTGGCTGTTGCTGCTGCGGGATCTTTCGTTGCCAATCTTGGACTCCTCGTTTTCCGGGCGCTGGCGGGGGCCTTACAGGCTCATTTTCGGCATCTCAGGGGTTCGCTCAAGTTACTGAGATACAATGGTTTATTGCCTGTTTGAGCGCTGTACCCATTGTACCATAGCGGAGCTGGTTGTGCCTTCCTGGACCGCCCCCAAACCGGGGCATTTACGAATTCGGAAATTGTCCTAAATTCTTGTTTGCAGAAGCAGCTCAGTTTTGTATACTTCTGCCCGCGTTAGCAATTAACGCGCCACCAAGATCAAAAAAAACAAAAGAACGATCCCTAAGGAGACCTCCCCATGAAAGCGTTACTTCGTTCCTCCGTATTTGCACTCGTAGTTTTTGCAGGTTACGCAGCGTTCTCTTCGACCGCTCCCAACAGCATTCCCACGCTGCCTTCCAAGCCTTGTCAGGCTTGCTTACGGTAATTTGACCGTACACTTGGGTGCTCCAAGCTGTTGATTTTATGAGAGCAGGCACGGAAGCATTTACTGATCAGTAAATTGTACTTCCGTGTCTCTGCTGAACCTTGAACCGTCTATCGAGGGGTAGTAAGCTTGCCACCTCTTGGAGGCGGTTCTGTGCACTACTCAATCTATCAGTGGATTTCCATAGGTTTCGCGGGAGTTTCCGCGTTAAGCATGGCTGGCGTCGTCGCGCTTATGGTTCTTCGCAAGCGCAACATTGAGTTCCCGATCTTCGTAAGTTATCTCGTCTTTGGTGCCCTCGCTACCGTCCTCGGACTGCTTGGATATTTCTACACCTCATGTCTCAATTACCAGTACCTGTACTGGGTGATCGGTTTTCTGTTTGTGGCGCTCGAGTTCGGGGTGATGTACGAGGTTTTCGCCAATGCCTTTAAGCCCTATTCGGCATTGATCGATCTGGGACGGATGATCTTCGCGTGGGCCAGCGCTTTCCTCCTGATTGCCGCAGTTCTTACCGCGGTAGCCACGGTCGGCCCGCAGGAGAGCAAACTCACGGCAGCAATGCACGTCCTTGAACGCAGCATGCGGCTGATTGAATGCGGACTGCTGGTGCTGTTCTTCCTGTTCGAAAAGAGACTTGGGCTGTCGTGGCGGATTCCGAGTATCAGCATCGCAATCGGTCTGGGCTGCTCAGCTGCAATGGACCTTTCCGTCTCTTACCTGAAGACGATATTCGTCTCCCGTACCTGGCAGTTCGAGATCGTGAATACGATCACATACCTCGCCGTGGTGGCGTTGTGGAGCTACTGCATGGCCGCCCAGAAAGTGGAGCGCAAGAACGTGCTCGACTCGAAAAACCGGCTTATTTTCCAGCGCTGGAATGAGGTTCTGGTCGGCGTCGGATACTCGGAGCCCGCATTCGCCTCGACCGGTGTTGATTCCTTCCTGCCATCCGTGGAGCGCACCGTCGAGCGTGTGATGGCTCGCAAATTGGTCAATTAGAAACCGCTTATCCCGAAATGAAACAGGCCGGACTTACGTCCGGCCTTTTCGTTTTCCGAAAGTGTTGGCAGCAGTTCTCAGATCCGCATGGGCATCACGATATACCGATAGCGGTATTCGCTGTCAGCAGGCTCGTCTGGCCGCAACTGGCCAGCCGACTGGGCGTCCTTGAATTCCAGCCTGACATCTCCTGAGTTCACCACTTTAAGGAATTCCAGAAGATACTGCGAATTGAACCCGATCACCATGGCATCTCCGGCGTATGCCGTTTCCAGCGAGTCTTCTGATTCACCGGTCTCAGTGTTCGAGGAGGAGATCTTAAGCTCGTTCTTCTCCACCCGCATGCGAATCGCATTCGAGCGCTCGTCTGCGAACTGCGCAACCCGCTGAATGGCTGAAGAGAGCTCGTCGCAATGGACTACCAGGGCCTTGTTGTTGTCGCGCGGAAGGACCGCTTCATAGTTCGGGAATTGCCCGGTAAGCTGGCGGGAAGTCAGCAGGCGTCCACCAATTCGGAAGAACAGAGTCGACTCATCACGCGCGAATTCAACCACCTGGGCGTCACTGCTGTTCAGCAGAGTGCTGAGCTCAGCCATCGCTTTCTTTGGAACCAGGACTTTCAACTCTCCGCTGACAGAGATCTTTGCGTTCGTGTTCTCCACGTGCGCCAGACGATGTCCATCCGTTGCCACCATGGTCAGCGACTCAGGCTTAAGGACCATCAAAGCCCCATTCAGCGTGTACCGGGATTCCTCATTTGAAATAGAGAAAATCGTCTTGGCAATCAGGTTCCGCAGCACCTGCGCGGGAAGCTGGATTGCTGATTCGGCGGGGAACACGGGCAAGGCAGGAAAATTGGCCCGCGCCATGCCAACCATTTTTGTGTTCGAGCGGCCGCTACGAATCTGAACCCAGTGGTTCTCCAGCAGCTTGATGCTGATCTCACCATCGCCCAGCAGCTTCACGTAATCGTAAAGTTTCCGCGCCGGAATGGTGCAGGAACCTTCCTTCTTCACCTTGGCAGCACACGATGTACGCAGGCTCAAATCAAGATCGGTGGCTGTAATGGAGAGCTTGTCGCCGGAGGCTTCAAAGAGAAAGTTGGACAGGATGGGAATGGTCGTCTTGCGTTCCACCACTCCCTGAGTGGCGGTGAGTTCCCTGAGCAGGTCTTGCTTGCTGACGCTGATTTCCATCGTTGCTCCAGCCTCGGTGCCGGTGGAAGAAGCCATGTTATGAGGCCCCCTAATATTATCCGTTCTGAATGATTGAGAAAACTAAGTATATACAGCAGTAACAGCAGATGCCTGCGGAAAAGTGGGAAACTCGCCTAAGCTGCCTTTCCTGAGGGCCTTGCCGAACTTTCTGCCCTTGATTTCACGTCCCATCGGCTGGATGAAGTGAGTGAAACCGGGCACCTGTCTTCGATTGCTGCCGCGTCTTGCACGCTTTCCACAAACCGTCCACACAACTTGCAGAGTAAAACCGCTTCCAAATGAGGAAAATCAGCTCAGCTGTTGAGTGTCTCAGTCAACTTGTTGAGCAGCCGGTTCAGGTCCTTGTCACCCTGGCGTTTCTCCTCGATCTTATCGATCGAGTGCATGACTGTAGTGTGATGTTTTCCACCGAACTGCCGCCCGATTTCTGGAAGCGACGCCTCTGTCATTTGCTTTGCCAGATACATCGCGACCTGGCGAGGGAAAACGATCGCCCGCGAATTGCTCTTGGCTTTGATCTCCGTTGCGCGCAGCCCGAACTGCTCGGCCACGGCTTTCTGTATCGCATCGATCGTGATCTTGCGCGCCTGCGAATCGATAAAGTTCTTCAGGACCTGCTGCGCGGTCCCAAGATTTACTTCGGCGCCGGTGAGCGAGCAGTACGCGATCAGCCGGATGAGCGCGCCCTCAAGCTCGCGCACGTTGGTACGGACATTCGAAGCGATATAGAGAGCCAGGTCTGTGGCGAGCACCACGCGCTCCGATTCTGCCTTCTTTTGCAGAATTGCGACTTTGGTTTCAAGATCGGGCGGCTGAATGTCGGCGATCAATCCCCATTCGAAACGTGAACGCAGCCGGTCTTCGATTTCCGCCAGCTCCTTCGGCGGGCGATCACTCGCGATCACGATCTGTTTCATCGATTCGTGCAGCGCATTAAAAGTGTGGAAGAACTCTTCCTGGGTGCGCTCTTTTTGTGCCAGGAACTGGATATCGTCGATCAGGAGGACATCAACGTTCCGGAATTTATCACGGAAGCTGGTCATCTTGTCGTAACGCAGCGAGTTGATCATCTCATTCGTGAACTTCTCGCTGGAGACATAGCAAATGGAAGCCTGCGGCTGCCGCCGCTTCACTTCATGACCAATCGCTTGCATCAGGTGGGTCTTGCCCATACCGACGCCGCCATAGAGAAATAGCGGGTTGTAAGCCTTCGAAGGCCGCTCGGCCACCGCTTGGGCGGCAGCGTGAGCAAACTGATTGCCTGCGCCGATGACGAATGCGTCGAAAGTGTACTTTGGATTCAGCTGCGCGGCGGAGTCCCAGTCAAATCTTTGCTGCTTGCCGGCCGCAGGGGGCGCGTTGGTCGCCGAGACCGGACCGAAGCCGCCGTCTGCTCTTACCGGAGTTACCGTGGGATCTTCTTCAGCGGTGACAAACTTAACGTCCTGGTAGTCCGGCGCGATTTGATCCATCGCTTCCTGGATCAGATCCCCGAACTTTTCGCCGATGTGTCGAAACTCCGGCGTGGGTACGCGGACGTAGATAATCTTTCCATTGGCATGGCTGAAGCGAGTGGGCTTGAGCCATGTGTCATAGGAGTGGCGGCTGATCTTTTTTTCGATCGCCGACAAAATTTGCAGCCATGGATTCGCGGTTGCGCTAATGGTCGCAGTGGATAATGCCATCGCCTTGAGGTAACTTCCTGTGCCGGGGATGTCCCGGAGAATTGAACCGCGGACTTCTTGCTCTCGGGCGCGAAGAGCAGTTGAACACAACTCTGTGCAACGAAATTTTAATGAACTGGAGGGCATACTAGCACATCGCTCTACCTGTGGAAGCCCGTGGAAAAATTTTTTTCCTCAACCATTGCAGGAGTGTTGCAAAAAACTTCTTACGCGGATGAGGGCAACAAAAATTTGCAGCGTCTGATGTGCAAAGGCACACAAGAGTGTGCGCCATGATCACGAAGTGATTGTGCTTTGCTCCAAGTGTGACACTCTTTGGCATCGGCTTCAGCGGCAAAGCTGCTGTGCCCCCGCACTGAATCTTCTCCGAGGTTGCAGCTGCTCAGGTTACGCCCGACTCTGGAAAGAAGTGCCCTGTTTCCGCTATACTTTTCGTTTGCCCAGGAAATCATTTTTCGAAGAGTAGGAGCTCCACTGTTCAATGCCCAAGCGCACGTTTCAACCCAACCGTCGCCGCCGCTCCAAGAAGCACGGCTTCCGCACCCGCATGAAAACCAAGAGCGGGCAGGCGGTTCTTTCGCGCCGTCGCGCCAAAGGACGCAAGCGGGTTTCCGTAAAGCCCGGATACAGAGATTAAACCTCTTCCGGCAAGAAGTAGCATGCCAGTACCAGCCGCAAGTGACATGCAGTTTGGACCTTCGGGCCGGTTTCCAAAAACCTCGCGGTTGCTGAAACATTCTGATTTCCAGGCCGTATACAAGCAGGGCAGGAAAACGTTTTCGGGCAATTTGACGGCGTTTTACCGCGAGCGCGATGACTCTGCTTCAGCCCGCGTCGGCTTTGCCGTGGGACGCGTCCTGGGCGGCTCCGTACAGCGGAATCGGATTAAGCGCCGGATGCGCGCGGCAGTGCAGCCCAACCTGGGCGAGCTCAAGAGACCGCTGGATGTGGTGTTGCACCCGCGCAAAGCTGTTTTGAACATGATGTTCGCCGAGTTGAAGGCCGAAGTCCAGAAGCTGTTTGTGGCCGTGGAGAAAGGCAAAGGGCGATGAAAGGCGCGCTTCTCTGGCTGCTCAGGCAATATAAGCGTTTCATTTCTCCGGCGTTACCCGCCGCCTGCCGCTACGTTCCCTCCTGTTCAGAGTATGCCCAGGAAGCGGTGGCCCGATATGGAGCGATGCGTGGCACGGCACTTTCCGCGTGGCGGCTGCTCCGCTGTAATCCTTTCACGCGCGGCGGATACGACCCGGTACCGAAACACGAGTAGAGATCAAAATCCTTGACCGAATATCACAATCCCCAAGACGATCCCGGCGCACAGAGGCGCATGATGCTGGCTTTTCTGCTGGTCTTTGTTGCCATTTTTGTCATGCAGCTCTTCCTGCCTAAACCGCAGCAGCCGGCGAAGCCGCAGCAACAAGCTCAGCAGCAGACTCCGCAACCGAGTCCAACAGGATTTGCTACGCCGTCGCCCTCGAGCGTGAGCAAGCCCGTTTCTTCTTCCAGCGCAGCACCCAAGGCACAGACAAAGCAGGCCTCCGCTGAAACAGAGAAGGTTCTGGAGAACGACTACTACCGCATCACGTTCACCAATCGCGGCGCCCAGGTGAAGTCCTGGATCCTTAAAAAGTACAAAGACGACAAGAACCGGCCGCTCGATCTGGTGAACGCGACGGCAGCTGCTGCTCACGGAAACCCGCTTTCACTCTTTTCCTTCGACAAGGACCTGCAAAGGAAGCTCAACGAAGCTCTCTACGTCGCAACGCAGGCGCCGTCGGGTGAAATCTCGTTCGAGTACTCTGACGGCGACGTGGCTGCCCGAAAAACATTCCGTCCGGACCGGATGTACGTAGTGGATATGGACACGCTGGTCACGCGTGGCGGGCAGGGTGTGGCTGTACTTCCGCAGTGGCCTGCCGCACTTGGCGACCAGGTTACGGTCGGCTCTTATTCACAGGCTCGCATTGACTGGAACCAGAGCGGCAGCGTGGAGCGCAAGCCGCCATTCTCCGGCAACTTCATCACTGGCAGGAAATGGGTGGTGGACGGCCAGGCGTACAACGGGCCCTTCAACTGGGCTGCACTGGTGGATCAATACTTTACGGCGGCGTTCATGCCGCAGCAGCCGGATGGCACCCAGCTAGTGACGTTCCACAACCAGATTGAAGTTCCCAAGAATGCTGCCAAGCCTGAGGAGGCCAAAGACAAAGCTTCCGTACTGGGCTTTGCCCTTGGGCACAGCAGCGGGTCCTCAAGGCTGCGTATTTTCGCGGGTCCCAAAGCAGTGGATGTGCTTGAGAGCACTCAGGCGCAACCTGGTGGCCCAGACCTGCGGGGCGTACTCGACTTCGGCTTCTTTGGCTTCATTGCGAAACCGCTGTTCCTGTGGCTGAAGTGGACCCACGAGCACATGATTCCGGATTGGGGATGGTCAATCGCATTCCTCACCCTGGTCATCACCATGGCATTGCTGCCTCTGCGCATCTCCAGCCAGAAATCAATGCTGAAGATGCAGAAAATCCAGCCGCAGATCAAGGCCATCACAGAGAAATACAAGCGTTACAGCATGACCGATCCGCGCCGCCAGGACATGCAGCGCGAAATGTCAGAGCTCTACAAGAAAGAAGGCGTTAACCCCGTGGGGGGCTGCTTCCCCATGCTTCTGCAGATGCCTTTCCTCTTCGCGTTTTACTCCATGCTGGGTAATGCCATTGAGCTGCGCCAGGCGAGCTGGCTCTGGATCCATGATCTTTCGTCGCCGGATCCGTTAAAAATACTGCCCATCGCCATTGGCCTGAGTCTGTTCGTGATGCAGCGCAGTACGCCGCAGGCGGGCATGGATCCTGCGCAGCAGAAGATGATGAACGTGCTCGGCCCGGTGATGTTGGGTGGGTTCAGCTGGGGTATGCCGGCTGGTCTCTGTGTGTATTGGGCCATCAGCAATTTGCTGGGCTGGTTCCAGCAGTTTTTCCTCAATCGTACCGAACTGGCACAGCAGGTACGCAAGAGCCAGGAGCGGCGAGCATCACGCAAGAAGTAGCGAAGTTAAGACTATAATCTCCCGTTTGGAAGTGACTGATGCTTCAGGATAAGGTTGCCGCGGCAAAGAAAATAGATGCGCTGCTGAAAGCTCTGATCAGTTCAGGCGGCTTTCGCCTGAAGTACCGCATCACCGTGAATCCTCCGGCGGTCCCGGGCCAGGAATCAGAGCGGCCGGAGATCCTGGTGGAACTGGCCGGCCCTGATAGCGATCTGGTTCTTGCCCGGGGCGGCGAGCTGCTGCGCGCCTTCGAGAATATCGCTCACGAAGCGGTACATCTTTCTCCCGACGAGCATGAACGCATCGCGTTCGATTGTCGCGGATACCGGGCAGCCCGCCAGCAGGAACTGAAGATGGCCGCCGACGTGGCCGCAGAAAGAGTTCTTCGCACCGGCATGCCCTACTCCTTTGCGCCGATGTCTTCGCGCGAACGCCGGCTGATTCACCTCAAGTTCCGCGACCATCAAGCGCTCACCACCCAGAGCGAAGGCGAGGGCGGGCGGCGTTATGTGGTCCTTTACCCGCGGGACTACAAGCCATCCAGGCCTGCGCGCCGATAAGAATCCATTCACAAAGTAATCTCCTCCCGGCCGCCAAAGACTGCATTAGACTTAGCTGCGGGCGCGAGCCTGGCTGTACCAGACCAACTCCTGAGAGCCCCGAATGTCTACGAACGTCACAATGATCGGTGAAGTGCCGATTTTTCAATTGCTCGATGAGGAAGAACGCGAAGCCCTTGCCCAGATGATGGATTGCCGGGATTATGTCGACGGCGAAGTGCTGTTCAACTACGGCGACCCGGGCGGAGAAATCTTTATCCTGCGGCAGGGTAAAGTGGAGCTCTCCATTGAAAGCAATGACGGCGAGAAGATCATCCTGGCGGAAAATGAACAAGGCGACGTGTTGGGAGAGCTTTCATTTCTTGACGGCGGCCCGAGGACGGCAACCGCGATCGCTCGGGCGGAAACCCACACGCTTTCAATGCATCGCGACCGGCTGATGGATTTCATCGATAAGCACCCCCACGCTGCAATGGACCTGTTGACGGTGGTCGGGCGCCGCCTTCGCACCACTGACGATCTCCTGCGCACGCGCGTCTCTCGGAACGTGAACGTGGAAGAAGAAGAAATGATGACTCTCGGCGACCGCGTGGCCGACCGCGTAGCCAGCTTTGGCGGATCATGGACGTTTATCCTCATCTTCGGCGCAATCATGGTGGTGTGGGTTCTCCTGAACACCACGTTTCTTTTACGGAACCATTTCGATCCATATCCGTTTATTCTGTTGAACCTTTTTCTATCGATGATCGCGGCGATTCAGGCGCCGGTCATCATGATGTCGCAGAACCGGCAGGCGTCCAAAGACAGGCTGAAGGCCGATCTGGACTATGACGTAAACCTCAAGGCTGAGCTGGAGGTGGCGCAACTGCACCGCAAGCTCGACAACATGTACGAGCGCCTCGAAGAGCGGTTCGCCCGTATCGACGCGCAGAATCATCACCGGTGAACCTGGATGAGACGATCGTCGCCGTTGCCACCCCTCCCGGACGTGGAGGCATCGGTGTGGTGCGGCTTTCCGGTGATCGTGCCAGGCCCATCGCGAATTCCATGCTGCGGCTCCGAGCCCAGTTGGAGCCAGGACGGGCTCTCTTCGGCGAACTGAAAGAGCCGGCGACCGGCGAACGCATCGACGAGGTCGTGGCGACCTTCTTCGTCAAGCCCCATTCCTACACTGCTGATGATGTCGTTGAGATCTCCGCCCACGGCTCACCCGTAGTGCTGCGACGTATCATCGAGATCGCTAGCGCAGCCGGTGCCCGCCTGGCCGAGCCCGGCGAATTCACCATGCGCGCCTTTCTAAACGGCCGCATCGATCTTACGCAGGCTGAGGCTGTGCGCGATTTGATTGAATCACAGACGCTCTACCAGGCCAAAGTCGCAGCGCAGCAGCTCGAAGGAGCATTGTCAAAGCGCATTGCTCCGATCAAGCAGAAGCTGGTGGACCTCATCGCAGTGATGGAGGCTGGAATTGACTTCGCGGAAGATGATGTTTCGGTTCTGCCTGGCGACGAGATCCGTCAACGCATCAACACTGTGGAAGAACCTCTGGAAAAGCTGCGCGAGACGTTCGCTTATGGACGCATCGTGCATGAAGGGTTCACGCTCGCGATTGTGGGACGGCCAAATGTAGGCAAATCCAGCCTGTTCAACCGGCTGGTGGAGCGTGAGCGAGCGATCGTAACCGCCGTGCCGGGCACTACGCGCGATCTTGTTACTGAGACGGTCGCGGTCGGGGGAATTCCAGTAAAGCTTGTCGATACCGCGGGGATCCGTCAGTCGCTCGATGAAGCCGAGAGCATCGGGATTCGTAAATCGTATGAGGCCCTGGCTGAGGCCGATATGGTCTTGCTGGTGCTGGATGTTGGACAGGGCATGACCGGTGAAGATCGCGAGCTGCTGGAGGCCTGCAAGGGACGGCATACGTTGCTGGTAGCAAACAAGGCCGATCTGGCTCCCGCATATACCCTGAAAGAATCAGCCGGCCCGCGGCAGTTCCTCACCTCAGCTCTCACCGGCACAGGGATTGCCGAGCTGCGTCAGGAGATTCTGGCCCAGCTTTCCGGCCATCATGGCGGCGAGCAAGAAACTGGCTTCCTCACCAACGTGCGCCATCAGCGCCTTGTCGATGAGACCATCATGTCGCTGCAGCAGGCCCGCCGCGCCGTGCAACAGAAAATCCCGCACGAGATGATCATGCTGGATCTTTATGGCGCGTTGCGCCCGCTGGACGCCATCACGGGCGAGACCACGACGGATGACATTCTGAACCTGATCTTCAGCAGTTTCTGTATTGGCAAGTGATGATCGTGGAAGTTACTGCGGAACCACGCTGACGCTGAGCACCCCACCGATCTCGCTCGCATCATCTCTGCCCCGAACGAAGGCCGTACCCGGCTGGCGGGCGAAGGTGTTGGCCAGGCGAAGTTCCTTCACTTCAAAAAGCCGGCCACCATCCAGGCCAACATATTCGTCATAGAGCAGTCCAGAGAGATACCATGCGTGGCCACGCCAAAAGAGCATTGAAACCTGCTGATGCTGCAACCCTGCGAGGATCGCATCAATCTGGTTTGGGGCGCCAGAAGTAAAGTTCAGTTCCAAATGAACGTGACGTCCGTCGTCGAGCACGAAGTCGCGGTTGACCTCTTTGGCGATTGCATCAATGGACGGCAGGTCAGGCGTACACACCTCGCCACCACTCAGGCGCGTCACCCAGAAGCTCTGGGCGAGCTTCACGCCTTGTGCGCGCAGCATCATCTCAAGCCCGGCGGCTACTGCCCAGTTCTCGCAATTCTCGTGTGCCGTGGTGAGCCGCACATCGGTGAGTTCAGCCACCTGGTCAGGCTTTAGCTTATACGCCTGGCCAAGCTTCTTCTTGTCGGCAGAGAGGCTGGCGCAGAGAAGGACAGCGATCGCGATTGAGGCCAGCCAGCGTGGGTGCATGGCTGAAAGTGTAGCGCTGAAATTGAGCGATGAAGCTAGAGGTTTTGCCGTAGGTCTTTACTTGGCTAATGCGGCCAGAGTTTTGCGGAAAAGCGAGTCGAATGACTCAGCCGAGGTGTTACCCAGTCTTGCCAGCGCCTTTTCCGCCAGCGGACGCTGATAGCCCAGGTTGATGAGCGCGGAAAGCACGTCTTCCTCGATTGGCGAAGCTGATGCAGCAGCCGCGGGAGCACCAAAAGCTTCAAGTTTGTCTCGCAACTCCAGCACCATGCGTTCTGCCGTCTTCTTACCGATACCGGGAATCCGGGTAAGCGCCGCCACGTTGTTTCCCTTGATGGCGCCGACCATCGCTTCCGCCGGCATACCGCTCAGGATGGTGACGGCCAGCTTCGGACCGATTCCGCTTACGCTGATAAGCCTCTCAAAAAGCTGCTTTTCTTCCACACGCAAAAACCCGAACAGTGCCAGCGCGTCTTCGCGCACATGCGTATGGATGAACATTGCGACATCCGCGCCAAGCGGCGGCAGATCAGAGAACGTCGGGACGCTGATGTGCACTTCATAGCCCACGCCTGCGGCCTCAATGATGGCCTCGTTGGGGTGCTTGGAAATGAGCTTTCCTCTTAAGTGTGCAATCATTGGTTCCTGTCGCTTCGCTCCGCACCGCTGAAGAGCACCGCCTCAGAAAGGTGCACGGATGCTCCTCTTGCAGCGCAGCTCGGCGCGTGCCCGGCCTCGCTGCTTTTATTCGTGTCGCTTCGCGACAAACCGCTCAGCGCCTTTTGCTCCACGAAAGGGTCAAGAATGCTCCAGTTGCAGCGCAGCTCTGCGCGTGGATCGGCCTCGCTGCTCATTTTAAAGCAGAAGCTAGCTTCCTCTGCGCTTGTAGAGGATATGGAACTCGTATCCGGGGTTGGGAGGAAAGAGCTGAGCGACTTTTTTCAGGCGATCGGCAACCGCAGCCGGCGCCAGCAGCGGGTATTCGCGCTCGCGCAGATCGTAGTAGTCGATGTCCATGTAGAGCGAAAGCAGATAAATCGCGATCGAGTCAGAAAAAGCGGCAGCCAGGTAATCAGACTTGGCTTTTTCATCCACCCGGCCAGTGGTGAGCGCCTGTTTGCGGAACTCGAAAGCGTCAAAGCTGGTTTCACCGCGGACATTGTTCGTCGCCTGGTCCCATACCAAGTCGCCAAATTCCAGGCTGACGCCAGCGCGATCCACAAAAGCGTGTCCCACGTTGATGAAGAACTCAAACGCAATCGAGAAACGATCTTCGAGCAGCCGCGTGGAGATGAAGACGCACTGCGCGTCGCCGGAGTCGATATTTCTGTGGCAGAGGGCACGGTCAGAAAGCGCCGGATCAAAATGTTCCGCGACGAATGTGCTGTCACCCTCGCCGATCGCGAGCGGGACAAAGTAGTACGCCTTGCGGTCCAGCGCGGCGGCAATCGGGCGTGGGATTGCCTCCACCATGTGCTCCAGGTCACTGGAGGGCAGCGTTACCTCGCCCACCGTGGTGTAGCAGATCCCGTTGGGCGACTGATTGACCCGGACCTGCCGGATGATCTCCTGTGCGGTTCGCATTTCCGCCTGAGCAGCCTGATTCACGTTATCATTCTAACGTAAACCTAACACTCACCTTACGGTAGATTGATGCGCAAACTATTGCTCAGCGCGGGGATAGGCCTGGTTTCGGGCGTCCTTTGCTTCTTTCTCTCAGTGGCTTTCCTCAGCATTCTCCTCCTGCTGATCGGGGCCGTAACCCACCATCGTCCTGACATGACCCTGAGTTACAAAGTCGCGATTCCAGTCGCCTTGTTTGCGGCCGTTTGCGGGTTCTTTATCACACTTTTTCGGTCTATCCGGAACGCACTAAAAAACCGAGGGAGCGAGTAAGCTCCACATTTCTTTACAAACGAACCCTTTGACCCACGTCAACCAGCCGTTTACACTGGCCTGCCCACCAGGAAGCATATCCAAGGAGTACTCATGAGTCCTAGCATGCAGCGGCACTTTGTCCGCCTCTTCGTATTGTGTCTTGCCCTCACCGGGGCGCTTGTCGCCCAGGAAAAGGCTGATCTCGACACCATCAGCAAGATTCGTTATGAGGGATTTCGCAATTCCCAGATCATGGAAACGGCCAGCGGTCTGATGGACCAGATCGGCGCCCGGTTGACGGGATCGCCCAACATGAAAGCAGCCAATGAGTGGACTGCTGCCAAGCTGACCGAATTCGGCCTGGTCAATGCCCATCTTGAGCCCTGGTCGCCCTTCGGCAAGGGATGGACGAATGACTTCGTCAGCGTACGCATGGTCGCTCCGGACAATGTCCCGTTGCTCGCGTATGCGAAAGCCTGGACGCCGGGCACCACCGGCGTGGTGAAGGGCAGTGTATTACGCGTAACTATTCGCACTCCGCAGGACCTTGCGAAATACAAGGGCAAGCTGGCGGGCAAGATTGTCCTCTTGGGCGAAGATGCGCCCATGAAGCCTTCGGCGCAAGCCTTGTTCGAGCGCTATGACGAGAAAAAGCTGGAGGAGATCGGGAGCTATGAGGTCCCGGGGGACCGTAATGATCCGCGCCTGCGCGAATTTATACGCAGAGGCCGGTTCCAGCGTGCCCTGAACAAGTTCTTTGACGAAGAAAAACCGCTGGCGGTGATTGACCGCAGCCGCGGCGATGTCGGCGGCGGCACCGTATTCGTGCAGTCCGGCGGATCATACAAAGAAGGCCTCACTGCCGGCACCACGCAGCTCACGATGGCGCAGGAACATTGGGACCGCATTTGGCGAATCCTGGCAGCGAAAAAGGAAGTTGAGCTGGAACTGAACGTCAAGAACACCTTCTATGATTCGCCGACGCAGTGGAACACCATCGCGGAAATTCCCGGCACAGACAAGAAAGACGAAATCGTAATGCTGGGCGCGCACCTCGATTCCTGGCACACGGGCACCGGCGCCACCGACAACGGCGCGGGCTCCGTGGTGATGATGGAAGCTGTCCGCATCATCAAGGCTCTTGGCCTTAAGCCGCGTCGCACCATCCGTATCGGCCTATGGAGCGGCGAAGAAGAGGGGCTGCTCGGATCGCAATGGTACGTCTCCCAGCATTTCGGCACACGCCCGGAATCCAAAGATCCCGAACGCAAAGGAGATCCGACCCTGCGACTTCGTGAAGCCGGACCTGTGACCGTCAAGCCCGAGCAGGCCAAGGTCTCAGCGTATTTCAATGTGGACAATGGGACGGGAAAGATTCGCGGCGTTTATATGCAGGAGAACGCCGGCGTCCAGCCTATCTTTGAGGCTTGGATGAAGCCGTTTGCTGACCTGGGCATGACCACCCTTTCCATGCGCAACACCGGCGGCACAGATCACCTTTCGTTTGACGCGGTTGGTATTCCTGGCTTCCAGTTCATTCAGGACCCAATTGAATACGACACGCGCACCCACCACTCCAACATGGATGTCTACGACCGGCTTCAACCGGATGACTTGAAGCAGGCCGCCGTGATCGTGGCTTCTTTCGTTTACATGGCTGCAACGCGCGACCAGATGTTCCCGCGCAAGCCGATTGAGAAGGAACTGCCAGCGTTGGCGCTGGACGATGACGAGAATCCGAACCCTCCGGCAGGAAGCACTCCTGCAGGGCAGCCGGCGCAGCCGGCCGCGCCAGCTCCGGGCCGTAATCCGAGACGGTAATTAGCCGGAGAAATTCACCGCAGTGGTGTTCGCGCCGCAAAGTAACACGCCGACGCGTTCGCCCGCTGCAGGGCGGTACAAACCTAAGAGCAGCGGCGCAAACGCCGCTGCGCCTCCGGGCTCGGTGACAACCCTCAACACTTCCCAGAGTTTCTGTTGCGCCTCTCCAATCGCCTGGTCAGGCACCAGTTGGACCCGCTTTACTGACTTCTTAGCCAGGGGGAACATCAGCTCCCCAACGCGGCGAGGCGCGAGAGAGTCAGCCGCGATGCCGCCGGCCTCCGCGTCCACAGGCTTTCCCGCTTCAAGCGCTCGCGTGAGAGTTGGAGCTGTTTCGGGTTCCACGCCAATCACATTGATGCGCCGCTCGTACCATGCAGCGATTCCCCCCAGCAGTCCACCTCCGCCTACAGCGACGAAAAGTGTATCGAGCCCGGGAAGCTGTTCACTAAGCTCGAGGCCAACCGTCCCCTGACCCAGAAGCGTTTCCGGTTGATCATAGGCGTGCACCGCCATGGCGCCGGACTTCTCCCGCCACGCTTCACTGGCTGCAAGTGCGTCGGCATACCGCTCGCCGCCAATCACCAGCTCAGCTCCGTAGTTCCGGATGCGTTCGATTTTGGCTGGAGAGGCAACACTCGGAACGAAGATTCGCGCCGGCACGCCGAACCTCTTTGCCGCGTAGGCAACAGCAGCACCATGATTTCCGCCGGAGGCAGCAACTACTCCGGCTGGAGGAACCGGCCGCAGCAGCAGGCTGCTAACGGCTCCCCGCGTCTTGAAAGAGCCAGTGTGTTGCAGGTATTCGAGTTTGAAGCTCAGGGTTGCCGCGTCAATTCCGAAGTCTTCGGGCGCAATATCGACCACCGGGGTGCGGCGGATGTATGGCAGGATCTGATGGTAAATCTGAGCAATGCCGGGGCGATCAATGGTTCGGCTCTGCTCGCTGGCAGCGACTACGGCAGGAGAATTTTTGGGCATTTCAAGGGTACCAGAGAAGTCCTTCTTGATCCGATTATAAACAGGGGGATCAGAAGGCTGAGTACCCGCCGTCGACAGGGTAAGCCGCACCGGTGATCCACGCAGATTCGTCGCCGGCGAGAAATACGGCGAGACCTGCAATATCTTTCGGCTCGCCAAAGCGGCCCATTGGGTGCATGGCAATTCGTTGCCTGCGCGCAGCTTCGTCAAGGTTAAAAGAGGCCACGAGCTCCGTTTCAACAATTCCCGGACAGATGCAGTTCACACGAATATGTTCGGCGGCGTGGTCCAGCGCCATGGCGCGGGTCATCGCCAGCAGCGCGCCTTTCGATGCTGCATAGGCCACGCGATTGCGCGCACCGAGAAAGCTCAGAACTGAGCCAATGTTGATAATTGAGCCACCACCCGCTGCTCGCATATGGGGCAGCACCGCTCGCGATAGCTGCCAGGCAGCTCGAACATTGAGGTTGAATGTCTGCTCCCATTGCTCATCGGTGAGCGACTCAGCCGTCCCCGGAAGCAGTACCCCTGCGTTGTTGACAAGGATATGAATCCCGCCAAAACGCTGGACCGTCGCGCTGATGATTTCCTTCACGACCGAGTCATTGGCAATGTCGCCGATAAGCGGCAGGCAATCTGGGCCAATCTCGGCGGCCGCGGGCTCAAGCTTCCGATGGTCGCGCCCGCAGATTACAGCCTTTGCCCCTTCGCGAACGAATGCCGCAGCAATGGCTTTGCCAATGCCGCTACCGCCGCCGGTAATGATGGCTATCTTGCCTGCCAGACGCACCCGGGAATTGTAAACGTTGCGTGATTAACCGGGTGGCGATGATCCGCTAGCGAGGAGCGCCAGTATGCGGGTGGCGTGAAGTGCGGTCGCCATGCGCTGCAGCTTCAATCCCGCCAACCGTTGCCAGAACGACACTCGAAACAGTGGGGCGGTTATATCCGGGAAAGCCGGAAGAGTCGCGGAAGGTCTGCCGATCGACTTCGTACGGGCCCGGCGAAGTATTTCCGCGTGGCGAGACGCCCAACGTGGGGTCACTCTCGACCTGTGAATGCACGCGCAGTGTCGTGAGGTTGTCAGGATAAGCCGCAGGCTCCGCTTCGCCTGAAATACTCGGTTCGTGCGATCTGTGGTCGGCTTTGTGCCTGGCAAAGCCGCTTACGGCATGCACTCGCTTATCCGCGGGAGGAGATGTGGCCCTAAGCTGAAGCTGTTTTTGTGCTGCGACGTCGAGAATAAGAGAGAGCGATGGACATATCCCGCCGAATAGAAAGAAAAAAGCAAGCACGCCAACAGCAGATGACGCATTACGCCATCGGGTGGGCCGCTCCGGATCAGCCAGGATCAAACGGATGCGAGTTCCCAGGAAAGACTGCCCTGTTGCAAGGTCCACGCCCAAAGAGCTGTCCTGTTGGAGCATGCGGAAGCGCACGAAACGTGCAAGCGTAGTGGCGTAGTCGGCGCGATGGTCTGGTTGTGCGGCCACAACGGCTTCATCGCACGCAAGTTCGCGCTCCAGACGCATTCTCTTGCGGGCCTGCCACACTGCAGGATGAAAGAACAACAATGCGCAAAGGACGTCGCTCACATTCGCCCAGAGATAGTCGCGTCTGCGAATGTGCGTCAGCTCGTGGTAGAGGGTGGTCAGCACTTCAGGCTGACTTTCATTCTTTTCGCAGACTTCCGGCAGCAGGATCTGCGGCTTGCGCCAGAAGGCCGTTGCGGGAGAGCTGATGCCGGGCAGTACGATAGCGCTGCAGTTGCGGATCCCAGCCTCCTCACACAAGGTTGAAAGCAGGGAATCCAGGTTCGCCGCAGCCGGACGGCCACTCTTAACCAGCCTGTGCAGCTTCCAGTGTTTCCATGTTTTTGCGCTGAGCAGCACCAGGACAACGCCGAGGTACGCGGCAACAACAGGCGACACGCCGCGCTGAAGCGTGAGGGCCCATGAAACGGGCACATTAATATGACTTGCGTATGAAAAGTGCACTGGGGCATGGGGTACGTGCGCCGGTCCGGATTTCGATGCAATGCCGAAAACCCTGTTAAGTACCAGCGCACCCCAATACAGTGACGAGAGCACCAAAAACCACAGCCAAGTCAGGAATCTGTAGTGGGGCCGTTTCAACAGGTGAACGATGCCGAGGCAAAGCACAAATCCCGCGCCGACTCTTAAAAACCATGAGAGTCCATCACCTGCGAAACCGAGATACGAGAATTCCATAACCAACTGCCAGAATGGTGAAGCTTACTTCGAGCTATCCACCTTCTGGAGACGATGCTTGCGGATCAGAGCCTCGAGTTCTTCCAGCTCTGATTCCTTAACCGGGCCGGCTTCCAGCAGGTTTACCAGCAACTCCGTAGGAGAGCCGCCAAAGTTCTGCTGCAGCAGGGTTTTAACGGAAAGACGACCTACCTGCTCACGCGAAACGCAGGGTTCGAAGACGAACACGCGACCACGGCTCATGTGACGTACCAAGCCTTTCTCTTCCATGATCCTAAGAATGGTTTGTGTTGTCTTGTAATTCGGTTTCGGGTTCTGGCTGGGATGGTTGATTACCTCTTCAACCGTGCCTTGCCCCAGTTCCCAGAGCACCTGCAGGATTTTATTTTCTGCCCGAGTTGGTAGAACGGTGTTGGGCTGAACTTCCATAATGCTTAGCTTCTCCGTGAACCAGTGTTGAAATTAAGATGTTTCTATTCTGACTGATTTCGGAAGTTGACTCAACCGTAAAGGATTGATCTAGAAACTCTTAAGTGGCTCAGAATCGATTACGGGAAGTTCGAAGAGGCGGTAGTCGAAGCCTTCGGGAGCGGCCTCTACAGGGCGAACCAAGTCGAAAACCACGGCGCTGGAGCACTTGGCGCAGCGGGGAAAGCGTTCATTCTTTAAGATCAGAACCTCGTGGGGTAGCCGGTGACCGGCATGCACCACCCGATAAACGCCAGTTACTGGGACGAGATCTCCAGTTTTATGAATAATTTCCGATGCGTTCCCTTGAATCCGTCGCGTCGTCGGCAATTTTGAAGACCCCGGGCTCCTGTGTTGGTCTGATGCGTTCTGGCCCGTTACCGTAAGCAAATATTTGCGACAAGTGATCAGTTTGTCGTCACGATCTTCTGGGGTAAGCCTTGGCGGCGGTAAGAGCCACAATAATCCCGCCCATCCACATGTAATACCCTCTGAGGGGCACGAAATGATGGCGAACGAAGATTACCCAGCAGGCTGAAAACATCAAGACCACGAGCATACTTAGGACTGTCGAGGCGACTGAGACGGGCCGTATCAAGGTGAAAATCAGCACGAGGAGGAACGCCGGATTGATCCAGCCGCTGATAAGCATGGAGAAGTAATCTGCGGGGGCATCGTGCAGCATCCTGGCTCCATCTTTGCCCCAGGGCGTGATCAGCGTGACTGTGGCGCAGGTATACCCGCGCATTCCAACGGCACCGGGCGACGCGGAGGCTTCCCGAACTGCCGGCTGCATAAAACTCCAGGCAAACAGGGCGAGTCCACACAGGACAACAATCCACCGTAGTATCTTCACTAACAAGCTCCTCTTGGGGGTGCGGCTGCATTGTAAGCTGCCGGACTGTGTCTGCGCAGCAAAGAATGGCAGGTGCAGTGCATGCCGGGAACTTGTTAGACTCAAAGCTTGATTGCATGGCCTCCGGCGCATCAAGTTTCCCGGCGCACGCTATGCCCCAAATTGTTCTATGTCGCAAACGGTCCAAACCAGCACGATCCAGG
Organism: Candidatus Angelobacter sp.; assembly: GCA_036258095.1. Taxonomy (GTDB): domain Bacteria; phylum Acidobacteriota; class Terriglobia; order Terriglobales; family Acidobacteriaceae; genus Angelobacter. The sequence continues at coordinate 23,643 of DATAEJ010000215.1, forward strand.
TCACGCTGCCGGACGGCAGCAGGAAAGAAGTTTCCCGCGGCACCACGCCGCTCGATATCGCACGTTCAATCAGTCCACGACTGGCCGACGCGGCGCT
>DATAEJ010000216.1:0-56906 GCA_036258095.1 Candidatus Angelobacter sp.
TCATCATCAGCCCGGAAGGAAGGATTTCCGCAGTGCTCACTGGCCTGAAACCCGACGAGCACGCCGAAGCCGCGCTGAAGGCTCTTAAATAAAAAAAGCCCTTAAATGAAAAAGGGAATGCCGATAGCATCCCCCTCTCAAGCAAGATTCTAGTTTCAGCTTTAGCGCGAGCCGGTGAGTGTGAACGTGAAAACGGTTTCTGCCGGAATCGTAGCTTCGCGCTTGCCGGTAGCTGCAGCGCCCGCCGTTCCAGCGCCCGCGCCGGCAACCGAGCCGATCGCCGCGCCTTTACCGCCCCCGACCAGAGCACCAATCACTGCTCCGCCGGCGGCGCCGCCACCGATCTTGGTCGCGTTGCTCTTGGTATGGCTCTCGCCTTTCCTGCTGATTCGGTTGCTCGAAACGCTTGCACCATTGATGGAGGTCAAACGAATGGAAATTTCGCCTGGTGTACTCAGCCGGCCGCTCGACTTCACATACGTGACTTTTCCCCTCACGCGATCGCCTGTGTGCGCCACGACTCTTCCGTGCACTGTGATGTCACGGGCAAGGCTGCCTTCCCACATCTGGCCGGAACGTGAGCTTCCCGAACTCAAACTCTGGCCTACACGGACGGTTGCGCGCGTTCCATTGGGAAATTTCTCTGCGTTAGCCACAGAGGCGACAAGCAACAACAAGACCCCAGCAATACTGAGCTTGCGAACTCTCATTTCTTTTCTCTACTCCTTTGCGAGCGGATGAATGCGGCCAGTTATACTTTGCGGTTCGCTGATTTTAAACCGGGTATTGTGCGTAGCCGGGAACGCCATCCGGCACGGAGGTGATTGTGCGCTGGTGTACCTTTCTGATGTTCCTAAGCTCGTTGTTTGCTTTTGGCCAGGCCAAATCTCCGGCCGCGCAGCAACTTCACTCGCTTTTCGATTCTGAGTGGGACTACACCATGCAGCAGTCGCCGGAGTGGGCTTCTGACCTGGGCGATCGACGCTGGAACGATCGCTGGCACGATGCCAGCATGCAGGCCATCGACGCCCGCCATAAGCACAGCCTGCAGGTGCTCGCCCGCCTCAAGCACATCGATCGCACAAAGCTCAACGCCAAAGACCAGCTCAATTACGACCTCTTCAAGAAGGAATACGAAGATGGAGTGGAAGGCTACAAGTTCCGCCATTTTCTTGTGCCACTGAATCAGCGCGGCGGAATCCAGACACAGGACGAGATCACGGAGAACCTGCGCTTTGAAACGCTCAAGGATTATGAGGACTGGATCGCCCGCATGCGCTCGTTCCCAACGCTCATGGGCCAGACGATCGCGCTGATGCGCGAGGGCGCGAAGGAGCACATGGTCCACCCAAAGGTGATCATGCAGCGCATTCCCGGGCAGATTGAAAAGCAGATCGTCTCTGACCCGGAAAAGAGCGGCTTTTTCAAGCCGTTCCTGCACTACCCTGCTGCCATTTCCGCCGCCGACCAGAAGCGCCTGAGCGACGAGGCGCGGCAAGCGATCGAGCAGCAGATTGTTCCTTCGTTCAAGAAGTTCAAAGAGTTCTTCACAGCAGAATATCTGCCTGCCTGCTTTGACCAGGTAGGAGTGTGGCAGGTGCCGCACGGCGATGAACTCTATGCTTTTGAAGTTCGCCATTACACCACCACCAACCTCACACCCGACCAGGTGCATGAGATCGGCCTGAAAGAAGTGGCAAGGATTCGGGCGGAGATGGACCGCGTGATGGCGCAGACCGGCTTCAAGGGATCCAGGCAGGAGTTCTTCAACTACCTGCGCACTGATCCGAAGTTCTTTTACAGTACGCCGGAAGATTTGCTGGAAGCCTACAAAGCAACGGCTAAGACGATTGATCCCAACCTGGTGAAAGTGTTCCGCACACTGCCACGCGAACCGTACGGTGTGCGCCCGATTCCCGACGTCGCGGCGCCGGATACAACGGCCGCGTATTACAGCCAGGGCGCCGCGGATGGTTCCCGCGCCGGTACCTATTACGTCAACCTTTACAAACCAGATACCCGCCCCAAGTGGGAAATGATGGCGCTTACGCTGCATGAATCGGTGCCCGGACACCATCTTCAGATCGCCCGTGCTCACGAATTGGGCGAAATGCCCAAATTCCGCCGCTTTGGCGATTACACCGCTTTCATCGAAGGCTGGGCGCTTTATGGCGAGTCGCTGGGCGAAGACATGGGCCTGTATAACGATCCTTACGCTAAGTTCGGGCAGCTTACTTACCAGATGTGGCGGGCCGTGCGACTCGTCGTCGATACGGGGATGCATTCCAAGCACTGGACGCGCGAGCAGGCCATCAATTTCTTCATGGAGAATGCGCCGAAGGCTGAGCTGGATATCGTGAACGAGATTGATCGCTACATTGCGTGGCCTGGACAGGCGCTGGCATACAAGATTGGCGAGCTGAAGATCAAAGAGCTGCGTGCGCGTGCCGCCCAGCAATTGGGCGATGGGTTCGACCTTCGCGCTTTCCATGATGTGGTGCTGGGCTCCGGCGCCGTACCGCTGGACATCCTGGAACGAAATGTGGACACGTGGATTGCCGAGCAGAAGAAGTCTCAGAAAACTGCCGACAAAGCCGGCAAGGCGGGGACGAGCGGAGGCGCAGCCCGTTGATTTCAAAATCCTCCGTGAGCAGGATTAATACCCTGTGAGCGTCGCGGTCGCGCCGGCGCGCGCCGAACAGAAGTCAGCGCGCAGCTCTGGGCGGTTCTACCAGCCGGAGCTCGATGCCCTGCGTTTCTTCGCTTTTTTAGGCGTGTTTGTTTTTCACGCAGCGCCGCACAACCGGAGTTTCTATGACGCTGCGCAAGTTCCACACTGGTTGAGCAGCTTTCTGATTTCGGCTTTTGGAGCAGGCGCTTACGGCGTGGATCTATTCTTCGCGCTGAGCGCGTACCTGATCACGCAATTGCTGCTGCGGGAACGAGAGACGATCGGCGTCGTCGATCTGCGCAGCTTTTACCTGCGCCGGATACTGCGAATCTGGCCGCTGTATCTGAGTTTTCTGGTGTTCGCGGTGATCGTCGGCTGGTTCATTCCTGCCCAGCGCATTGAAGCGCGGTATCTGCTGGGTTTTACGTTGCTTGCTGGCAACTGGGTTTATGTATTCTCCGGCTTGCCACATTCGTTCGTCGTTCCGCTGTGGACTGTTTCGATTGAAGAGCAGTTTTATTTGAGCTGGCCGGTCATCGTTCGGCGCATAAGCGTGACAGGCCTGGCAACAGTTTCTGGTGGCTTGCTGCTGAGTTCGCACCTGCTGCGCGGATGGATGGCGTGGAAAGAATCGCCCGCGAACTGGATGGAATACAGCACGTTTACACGTCTCGATCCGATTGCGCTGGGCGTGCTGCTGGCAGTTTGTGTTGCGAAGTTGCCGAAGCTCTCTGGCGTTGCGCGCGTCGTGCTGCTGCTCGGCGGCGTTGCGGGCATGATCAGCGCTTATGCCCTGAGCACGCTCGATCACGAACTTACCGTGAGCACGTGGCAGCTGGCGGCTTCACATTCGATGACTGCGGCTGCAAGTCTGGCGATATTGCTTGCACATCTCGGATCAAGAAACCCTTTCCTGCGCAACGCCAGCCTCACTTACCTGGGGAAGATCTCATACGGGCTTTACGTGGTACACGAGTTCGCACACATGGTTGCAAAGCTCATTCTCCCCGCAGCGACTCCGGTTCGTGTCTTGCTCCAGTCGGTTGTCGCGTTGGCTCTTACGATTGCATTGGCGGCAGCCTCGTATCGATGGCTGGAAAGCCCTTTCCTGCGCATGAAAGAGCGCTTCGCACGGGTGCAGTCGCGTCCGGTGTAGAACGCTCTGATATAAGAAATTGTGGCTGTGAAACGCGCCAATTTGGCGACGAAATCCGTGCTCTTGAAACGCGCGTTCTTTGATCGCGATCCGCGGCAGGTTTCGCGCGAACTGCTGGGCAAGCTCATTGTGCGCAGGCAGGGCCGCAAGCTGATTGCCGGACGAATCGTTGAGGTGGAAGCATATCTCGGCGCAGACGACGCTGCGGCGCACGCGGCGGCGGGACGAACCCAGCGCAATGATGTCATCTTCGGCCCGCCTGGCCGTGCTTATGTGTACTTCATTTACGGCATGCATTACTGCCTGAATATCTCGTGCTTGAAAGAAGGCGAAGCAGGTTGCGTGTTGATCCGTGCTCTTGAGCCGGTCGAGGGTGTGGAGCAGATGGCGCGGGCGCGAGAATTGGATGAGCTCAATCTCGGGTCAGCACGCGAGCTGCGCAAGCTCACCAGCGGCCCTGCGCGCCTCTGCGAGGCGCTTGACATCACGCGTCCACGCGACAACGGCAAAGACATGCTCTCGCCCGGCTCTGATCTTCAGGTGCGCGATGATGGTTGGACGCCGGAAGAGATCGCAATTACTCCACGAATCGGTATCAGCAAGTCGGCAGACATGCCGCTGCGGTACGTGGTTGCGGGGAATGTGTTTGTTTCAGGTCGCTAGCGGGAGGAAATCAGAACGTTGTCGATCAACCTGGTCGCTCCCACATATGCCGCAACCGCGACCAGCGCGCCCTTTGCAACATCTTCCACGGGGTTGAGCGTATCGGGATCGACGATTTCGAAGTAATCCAGCCGCGCTCCGGGTTCTGAAGCAATAGTCTGTTTACCTGCGGTGATGAGTGCGTCAGTCATCAGCTCACCCCGGTCAATCAGCTCCTGCACGTGCGTCAACGATCGCGAAAGCACGAGTGCCTGCTTGCGCTGTGTGGGATCGAGATAGGCGTTCCGTGAGCTCATTGCAAGGCCATCGGGTTCGCGCACAATCGGGCAGACCACAATTTCCAGATCAAAGTTCAGGTCGCGTACCATCTTCCTGATCACCGCGACCTGAGCAGCGTCTTTCTGCCCAAAGAACGCCTTGTCTGGCTGAACGATGTGAAACAGCTTGGAGACGACGGTGGTTACGCCGCGGAAGTGTCCGGGACGCGACTTGCCATCCAGCTTCTCGCTCAGGCCTTCCACGTGAACCCACGTTGTCGCGCCAGCCGGATACATCTCTTCCACAGACGGAAAGAAGATGTAATCGGTTTTCTCTGTGCCGAGCATGTCGCGATCCCGTTCAAACGTGCGCGGGTATTTGGAGAAGTCTTCCGTCGGACCGAACTGGGTTGGATTGACGAAGATGGAGCAGACCACGATATCGGTCTGCTCTCGAGCTGCCCGAACAAGCGAGAGGTGCCCTTCGTGCAGCGCGCCCATCGTGGGTACAAATCCGATGCTTTTGCCAGCGCCGTGGGCCTGGCGGACGATTTGGGACATCTGCCGTGCGGAATTGACGATGTTCATGGAGAGAGAAGCAAATATCAATTAGCAGTTCGCAATTAGCCACACCACATAATCGACGCATGATCTTGAAGCACGGGCCGATGCCAAGGTAACTGCCGATTGCCAATCGCTTAAACGCTGTACGCCTTCAACTGCTTCCTTCTGAGCAGCGCTTCAAGCTCCGACTTGGTCTCGCGTGGCAGGTGATATGACTCTTCGTCCGAGGGATAGCTGCCGGTTTCGACGTCGGTCTTGAACTGCGTTACGGCGTTGCTGATCAGCGAGGCTGCATCGGCATAGCGGCGCACGAACTTGGCTTTCGGGGCAAAGGTGAGGCTGAGAATATCGTGGAACACCAGCACTTGGCCGTCGCAATCGGGGCCCGCGCCAATGCCGATCGTCGGCGCTGATACCTCGTGTGTAATCATGGCGGCAACTTCCCGCGGCACGCCTTCCAGAACGATGGAAAACACTCCTGCCTCGTCCAGCGCTATGGCATCTTTCACCAGTTGCTCGACGCCTGCGAGATCTTTGCCCTGAACCTTGTAACCGCCCATCTTATGCAGCGACTGCGGCGTGAGGCCGATGTGGCCCATCACCGGGATTTCGCAATCGAGCACGCGGCGGATCAGGTCAACGCGTTTTGCGCCGCCTTCCAGCTTCACTGCCTCAGCGCCGGATTCCTTTACAAAGCGTACCGCGTTGTGTACGCCTTCCTTAACGTCGCCTTGATAGGTGCCAAAGGGCATGTCGGCGATCACCAGCGCTGACTTCACCGCCCGGCGCACGGCCCGCGTGTGGTGCAGCATTTCTTCCATGGTCACTGGCAATGTATTGTCGTAACCGAGCACGACCTGGGCCAGCGAGTCGCCGACCAAAATCATGTCAATGCCGGCTTCGTCCACCAGCCGCGATGTGGCGTAGTCGTAGGCAGTCAGGCAGGTGATGGGCTCGCGCCGCTGCTTCTTGTCGTGGATTGTTTGGGTAGTGACTTTCGGTCGGGCGCTCGAATGCTGCCCTCCGTTGAAGGAAGTGACGCTCATTTTTGCCTCCAGTGCAGTTCGGGATACCCGATACCACCTGTCGCCCCATAGGATGCGGGCAGGCCTATTGTAGACTCCGGAAACTCTCGCGCCTAGTGAAATAAAGACCTTCGCGCAGCCGTGGAGTTCCGCAGAGATGCGTCTGTAAGTACCTGAAACAGCAAGCCTTCTCCCTTCACGCCGTTCTCTGCACTCGGCGGTGAGTCCCTGCTTTACCAGTAGGTCAGGCTGATTTTGTCGAGCCAGACTGAATACGGCGTTGCGGCTCGAACAGCGTCCAACTGAAAGCCTACATCTACTCCGCTGCTGGAATCGGCTGTGTGCCCCATGCTTAGATTCACTACGCCTCGGTTACCGTTCAGGGTTACCGCGGTAAAAACGGTGTTCCCATTCGGGTCGCGTTCGAATTCCCAGGTCAGGTGGTTCCACGTATTGGCCGCGGGCGCAAGGCAGGCCACAGCTGAATCAACCCATCGCTGGCCAGCCGGGTCCCATACTCGCCAAGTGTGAGTACCGGCGAGATCACACTGCGTCGAGAAGCTGTAGCGACTTCCTCCCCTGCTCTGGGAGACATTGAATTCGATCGCCTGCGCGGCTGACGGATTGTCCACCATAAACGACAAGTCGTAGACAAAATGCGTTGCGCTGTCATGTGAGCCCAGGTACTTGAACCAGAGCGCTCCTCCGAAAGGCAGAGTTCCGGAGAGAAGCTGGAATCGCGCGGACGCGCCGCTCAGCGAAGGCGTCGCGACACCCTGTGTCATGGAATAGACGGCGAGCGGATTACCGGTGCAGCTGGTGCAGTTCTCCCAGCCGCCGAGAGCCTCGATCGCGGGAATCGTCTTGGAATTGGGGTTCGCGGCCGTCGGCGTCGGCGTCGGTATGGTGGTGCTTGTGTTGGAGGGCGCCACGTGGCTACCGCATCCACTAAGCACGCCAAAACTCAAAAGACTCAGGACGAACGGATTGATCAGTCTCTTCATTTTTTGGGGAACTCTTTCCGAGTGGCGGGATTGTAGACGGTGGCTTTTTGTAAAACGTTCCGGGGAGTCTATAGGAATCCAGAATAGCTGTGGAGACTGGATATGGTTCTAGTTCTTTGGAATTAAGCCTCAGAGCGCCCTTAAGGCTTTCGTATTACCGGACAGACGAAAACCGGTCTATTTGCGTTCCTTGGATGGCTATGAGGTTTCCGGTCACCGGATCACCCGATGGTTCTATCCTCCGCTGACCGCCGGTACAATCAGCACTTCCGCGCCATCGTACACCTTCGATTCCAAGCCTTCATTCCACGCCACAGCTTCATCGCCGACGAATATGTTCACATGCTGGCGAAGCTGTCCTTGCTCGTCCACGATCCTGTCCCGCAAGGCAGGATGCGCCTGCCAGAGCGCATCCAGCACCTCGCGAACGTTCGTAGGGCCGCTGTCAATCCGCAGCACGCTGCTGCCACCGGCGAAGCCGGCGAGGTAAGTCGGTATGCGTACAGTGACTGACATTTACCTGCTCCGGCGTGCATCTTTCTTTGACGAGCTCTTCCTTGCGGCCGCTTTCGTCTTTCGCGCAGCCGAGCTCTTTGCAGACATCTTCGTTGTGGTCGAAGCCGTGCCTCCTCTGGCTTTAGTTTTCGCTGCCCCTCCGCTGCTCCGCGTTGAACCGGCTCCATCTCCGACCACAACAGCCCTCACGCACACCACTGGCGGCAGGCCTTCGATCACGACATCCCAACTCTTGCCCTCATTGCTGGATCCATAAACCTTCCCGCTGCGCGTTCCGAAATAAATTCCGGCGGGATCGAGCATGTCCGTGGCCATGGAGTCGCGCAGGATGGTCTCAAGCGCATTCTTCTGTGGCAAGCCGCTGGTCATGGGCTCCCAGCTCTCGCCGGCGTTGCGCGTGCGGTACACGCGCAGCTTGCCTTCAGGCGTACAGCGATATTCGTCTGATTCCACCGGGATGATGTACGCCGTGTCAGGATCCTGAGGATGTGCAACCACCGGAAATCCGAAATCAGAGGGCACGCCATTGGCGATATCGTTCCAGGACTCTCCGCCATCATCGCTGCGATACAGGCCCCAGTGATTTTGCAGATACATGCGGTCGGGCTGACCTGCCGCGCGAGCAACCTTGTGCACGCACTGCCCAAACTCGGGGTACTGGTCCGGCAGAAAGACGGCCCGGATGCCCTTGTTCTTCGGCTCCCAGGTAGCCCCGCCATCGTCGGTGCGATAACAGCCCGCCGTTGAGATCGCGATGACCGTGCTCTGCGGATCGTCCGGATGCGGTGCGATGGTGTGCAGGCAAAGCCCTCCTCCACCAGGCATCCATTTGGGCCGATGCGGATGATTCAACATGCCCGCTACAGGCGTCCACGTAGCGCCGTTGTCACTCGATTCAAACAGGCAGGCTGGTTCCACGCCGCAATAGAGCTTGTCCGGGCGGCTCGCCGGAGCCGAGATCTGCCAGATATTCTTGAGCGCCAATCCGGACTGCTCAGGAAACTTCACCGAATAAGTTTCTGGCTCGGTGGAGGTCTTGCCAAAGTCGTCTGTGGTTTTCAGGAATGTTCCCCAGCGGAAGCTTTGTGTCGCCCACCAGATGCGATTGCGGCCGGCACGTCCGTCATAAGCGAGCGCGTAAACGGGCGATCCTGCCGAGTACGGCCCGCCCACACTCCACTTTTTGCGCGATTTGTCCGAACGGACGAAGAACGCACCCTTCATTGTCCCGACCAGCAAAAGAACATCGCCATTCTTTACCGATAAGTGCTGTACCGCCGGCATGCTTTGCCTCCATGCAAGTTGAAAGAAAAGTTCCGCTCAATTCTAAGACGTGCCACCATCACGTGCGACACACGTCTCCAAAAATTTGTTCCCGCGATTACGACGTTTCGGGTCGGTCGCTATCGACAAAGAACATTCCGTGAAATGAGAAAAAGTTATCTGTCATTTGAACTCTCTTATTTCAGCAGCTAAGATGTTGCGCGCTTGAATCGACACAACTTAAGGAGCAGCTATGCGTAAAGCCGTCCTGAGCGGCGTTGTGTTTTTCCTCATCTCCGGCCTGCATGCGTTCGCGCAGGGGCAGGATTTCAGCAAGGTCCAGATCAAGGTGCAGAAGGTCTCCGGCACGGTTTACATGCTGGAAGGTGCCGGAGGCAATATCGGCGCCAGCGTAGGGAACGATGGAATCGTGGTGGTGGATGACGAATTCCTCCCCCTGGCTGACAAGATTGAAGCTGCGCTCAAGGGCATCACGGATAAGCCGGTGAAGTTCGTCCTGAACACGCACTGGCATGGCGACCACACCGGCGGCAATCCGCACTTTGGCGAGAAGGCGCCGATCATCGCGCAGGAAAACGTACGCAAGCGCCTCTCTACAGGCGGCCACAACAAGTTCGGTGACACGCCTCCGGCGCCCAAGACCGCGCTGCCTGTGATCACTTTTGAAGACAAAGTCTCTGTTCATCTGAACGGCGAAGACATCCGGGCCATCCATTTCCCCAACGGCCACACCGATGGTGACAGCGTGATCTTCTTCCCGCAATCGAACGTGGTCCATATGGGCGACGACTTCTTCAATGGCAACATGTTTCCCTTCATCGATCTCGATAGCGGCGGGAGCGTCCAGGGAATGATCGCCGGCGACGAAAAAGTGCTGGCCGAAGTTCCGGATGACGTGAAGATCATTCCCGGCCACGGCCCGCTCGCAACTAAAGACGATCTTCGCAAATTCATCGAGATGCTCAAAGGCACTTCCGCTGCGGTGCAGTCGGGAATTAAAGCCGGCAAGAACCTCGATCAGTTGAAAAAGGACAAAGTGCTCGCCCAGTGGGACAGCTGGGGTCATGGCTTCATCAACACTGACGTGTTTACGGAAGTGCTCTATGACAGCCTCACCAAGGCTCCCACCGGCCCGAAGAACGACCACGGACATATGCACTGAGATATTCCATCGCGAGCGCCGCGAGGAGGCTCTATAACATCAGTGCGCTGACACGGTTGGCATAATCGGGCGCTGAGAGGCGCGGCATTGCTGCGTCTCTCCGCTTCGAACTCAATGCCGGTTCTCCCAATACCAACTTCTGCCTCCAACGTCTAATACAATTGTTTCTCCCGGAGGTCTCATGCCCCAGCGCACCTTCCGTCTTTTTTCGTTGTTCCTGACAATCGTTAGTGCGTTTTGGCCCTTGTCGGCGCAGCAAACTGTTACGCCAAAGATTTTGGATCTATCGGCTGCTGACGGCACGAACCTCAAAGCTTCATTCTTTCCTGCAGCCAAGAGCGCCCCGGGCGTTCTTCTTCTCCATCAGTGCAACGGGCAGCGGAAGCAATGGGACGATCTCGCCCGGCAGCTTGCGACCGCGGGAATCAACGTGCTTACGATGGACCTGCGGGGTTTTGGAGAGAGCGGAGGAATCCCGGCGGACAAAGCCACTCCTCAACAAGCGCAAGCTCAGGCCGAGAAGTGGCCCAGCGATCTAGACGTGGCGTTTCGCTATCTCCAGTCACAGCCCGGCGTGAAGCGTGACGTCATCGGGCTCGGCGGCGCCAGCTGCGGTGTCACTAATTCCGTTCAGACCGCGCTGCGCCATCCGCAGCAAGTGAAATCTCTGGTTCTTTTGTCTGGAAACGCGACACTGGAGGGTAGAAACTTCATTCGCCAATCCACTTCTCCTCCCCTGCTCGGCGCTGCCGCGGAAGATGACGAATTTCATCCATCGGTTGACGCCACCGAGTGGATCTATGACATTTCGCCCAATCCTGGCAAAAAGTTCGTTCACTATGCCACCGGCGGTCATGGGGCGGAGATGTTCGCGGTGCACCCGGAGCTCCGCCAGGCAATCGTCGACTGGTATGTAACAACGCTCATCAAGACCCCGGGCCATGCTTCGGCTGGGGCCGCTAAAGATGCTTTTCAGGTGCCAGCATCAGTAAAAATGCTCAGCCTGATTGATTCGCCGGGAGGTGCGGCGCGAGCGTCAGAACAATTGAAAGAAGCGCGCACGCAGGACCCGAAGGCGGTATCGTTCTCCGAGGACCTCGTCAACCTCATGGGGTATGAGTATCTGCGGGCAGGCGACGCCAAACGCGCGCTTGAGATCCTGAATCTCAACGCAGAGGCGTTTCCAGACTCGCCTAACGCGCACGACAGTCTCGGCGATGCCTACTTAGCCAATGGCCAGAAGGATCTGGCAAGAGAAAGTGCGAAGCGGACGCTGGAATTGCTGCCCGGGGACACTAAAGATCCCGAGGCACGGCGCAATGCGATCCGCGACAGCGCACAGCAGAAGCTGAAACAGCTCGGTGAGGCAACGCAGTAGCCCCGCCTCTCTCCCGGTAAGCTGCTGCTAGATTTCCCAATACGCTCCCGACGAAGGCGGCTTGACACCTGCCCTGCTTCCGGCATATATGTTACAGCCATATATGGCTGAGTCACTCTCACTGTTTCACCGGGAATTGAAGAAAGGCAGCGCGGAACTGCTGATCCTGTCATTGCTGGAGGCGCGGCCGCGCCATGGCTACGAAATCAGCCAGTTAATTGAAAACCAGTCCGGCGGCGCAATCACCTTCAACATCGCATCGTTTTATCCGCTTTTGTACCGGCTGGAAAAGCGTGGCTGGATTCAGGGTCGCTGGGTGGAAAAGGCGGGCCAACGCCGGCGTCGTTATTACAAGCTCACCTCCACGGGCCGCGAAGTCCTTAAGCAGCAGCGCAGTTCATGGCTGGAGTTCGTCGCCGCTATGCAGCGGCTTACGGGATTGAAACATGCCTGATTTTGAAAAGCTGATCCGTGAACGCCTGCGCAGCTTGGGCCTTGCACCCGCACGGGAAGCCGCCATTGCAGACGAAATCGCGCAGGACCTGCGCGACCGCTATGAGGCAATGCTCGCCGCCGGCTCCTCAGAAGAGGAAGCGTTTAACCAGGTCATGGCCAAGTTTGGCCGGCGAGACCTGGCAGGAGAGCTGCGCGCGCTTGAGCAGCCTGCGACTGAGCCGCTTGTACCCGGCAATCCGGGCACCGGATCATGGTGGGCTGCATTGCGGCAAGACGTACGCTATGGCGGGCGAGTGCTGCGTCTGAACCCGGCATTCACCGCCGTGTGCGTGCTGTCGCTCGCGTTGGGAATCGGCGCCAACACAGCTATCTTCCAGCTCATTGATGCCGTCAGGATGCGGACGCTGCCGGTGAAAGACCCGCAAGAACTGTTTGTGATCAGGCCTACGGACCACTCGCGCACAGGAGATATGACCGGGCGCTATTCCTACTCCACCAACCCAATGTGGGAGCAGTTCCGGGCGCGGCAGCAGGGTTTCGAAGTCTTTGCCTGGGGTTCCACCGGTTTCAATCTGGCGCCGTCCGGGCAGGCCCGCTATGTCGATGGCATCTGGGTGAGCGGCGAGTTCTTTGATGTTTTGCGGGTCGGCCCTGCACTGGGGAGGGTCTTCCATCCCAGCGACGATCATCCAGGATGCGGCGCGTTTGGAGCCGTGATCAGTTACAGCTTCTGGCAAACGGAGTTTGGCGGAAATCCCGATCTGGAGCGCGAGACCCTATCCCTCAACGGCCATTCCTTCCCGGTCATTGGTGTGACACCGGCGGATTTCACTGGCCTCGAAGTCGGACGCAAGTTCGATGTTGCGGTTCCGATCTGCTCCGAGCCGGTGGTTAATCAGGAAGATTCGAACCTAAACCGTCGCCACGCCTGGTGGCTCGCAATCATGGGGCGGCTTAAACCGGACTGGACGCTGCAAAAAGCCACTGCACAACTGGAAACGGTCTCACCGTCCGTGATGCAGGAGAGCTTGCCGCAGGTCTACGACGCAGCTCTGGCAAAACGTTATTTGAAAAATAAGCTGGTTCCTGAGCGGGCCGCGACTGGCCTTTCCAATCTCCGACGTGATTACGAAACGCCGCTCTGGCTGTTGCTGGCGATTGCCGGAATGGTTCTGCTGATCGCGTGCGCGAATCTCGCCAATCTCATGCTCGCCCGCGCGGGAGCACGCGAACGCGAAATCGCAGTTCGGCTGGCTTTGGGTGCCGCCCGCAGCCGGCTGGTGCGTCAGCTGTTAACTGAAAGCCTGCTGCTTGCCATCATCGGTGCGGGCCTGGGAGTTGGGGTGGCAGAAGGACTTAGCCGTGTACTCGTCGACTATCTTCGTGGCGGATTGGGCGCATCGCGGCTCTTCGTTCCAGTAGTCACCGACTGGCGCGTGCTTGGCTTCACGACAGCGCTGGCAGTTGTCACCTGCTTGCTTTTCGGGCTTGCGCCTGCTCTCAAAGCGACCAGCGCGGCGCCGGCACGGGTGATGAGTCTTACCACCCGCGGAGCCACCACAAGTCGGGAACGGTTCAGTCTGCGTCGCGCCCTGGTGGTGGTCCAGGTCTCGTTGTCACTGGTTCTGGTGGTTACGGCATTGCTTTTTGGCGGCGGCTTGCGAAAAGTGCTCACGCTGGATGCGGGATTCCAGCGGCACGGGCTGCTTGTCATGGATATGGACTTCACCACCCTCAACTTGCCGGCCGCGCAGCGTGTCACTTTCGCCGAGTCACTTCTGGACAGGTTACGAGCTTTGCCTGGCGTTGGAAACGCGGCGGAAACTTCGAGCGTTCCGCTTGGAGGCAGCTATTGGAATAACCTTGTGATTGTCGATGGCAAAACGAGCCAGACCGATGTCAACATGAGCCGCGTAAGCCCTGGCTACTTCAGGACCATGGGCACCCCACTGCTGGCCGGCCGCGACTTCGATCGGCGCGATAATGCCGGCTCTCCACGAGTGGCGATTGTGAACCAGGAATTCGCTCGCAAGATGATGGGCACGGACAATCCCATAGGACGTACCTTTAAGATCGACGTCTACCAGGGCGAGCAGCAGGTGGATTATGAAATTGTTGGTCTTGTACGCAATTCAAAGCACGTCGAGCTCCGTGAAGAGTTCACTCCCATCGCTTACTATCCGCAGCTTCAGGACCCCAAGCCTGAACCGGACACCGATGTAATGATTCGCTCTAGCCTTGCTTTGGAGCCACTGCTCGACTCGTTGCGGCGTGCCGTTGCCGATTACAACCCGGCAATCATCATTGATTTCCACCCCTTCGAGGAGCAGATTAAGCGGACCCTTCTGCGCGAGCGGCTGCTCGCGACCCTCAGCGGGTTCTTTGGTGCGTTGGCGATTGTGCTCGCGACCATTGGCTTGTACGGCGTGATCGCCTATCTGGTCGTCCGGCGGACGAACGAGATCGGCATCCGCATGGCGCTGGGCGCGACACCGGGGCGAATTCTCGCCATGGTGATTCGCGAGGCGGCCACTCTGCTGGTTGCCGGCGTGGCGATTGGCTCGGTTCTCTCCCTGGCAGCGGGAAAGTTTGCCTCGACATTGCTGGTCGGCCTCAAAGTGAATAACTTTGCGGCAGTCGCTGCATCGGCGCTCATGCTATGCGTCGTGGCCGTAGGCGCGAGTCTCTTGCCTGCGAGGCGCGCAGCGCATCTGGATCCCACGGTCGCCCTGAGGGAGGAGTAGGCACGATTTGGCCGCGAATTAACGCCAAGAACGCGAATCAGAAGAGGATTCGTTTCCGTTTATGTAAGACTTCACCTGAGCAAGCGGCAGTGGCCGTACCTGAGCGCTACACGGTTTTGATTGACTTCATTTCTTGATTTGATTCGCGTTTATTCGCGGCTAAACCAGGTTCCGTTGCAGAATTTCATTCACCAACTCCGGCTTGGCCTGCCCCTTCGTGGCTTTCATCACCTGTCCCACAAAGAACCCGATGAGCGTGGTTTTTCCGGCGCGGTATTGCTCAACTTGCCTTGGATTCGCAGCAATGACGTCCTGCACGATCTTCTCAATTGCCGCAGTGTCGGTGATCTGCTGGGGTTTTTCCCGTTCGTAAACCGCGGGAAAATCTTCGCCGGATTCAAAGGCTTTATCATAGAGGTCTTTCAGGATCTTGCTG
Organism: Candidatus Angelobacter sp.; assembly: GCA_036258095.1. GTDB lineage: Bacteria > Acidobacteriota > Terriglobia > Terriglobales > Acidobacteriaceae > Angelobacter. The sequence goes on from DATAEJ010000216.1 coordinate 15,317, forward strand.
GAAATGGCGCCGTCTTCGAGCAGGTCGGCGGAGAATGCGACACCTTTCATCGAAATGGGTGACTGCTCAATGTCAACGCCTTTCGCTCTCAGGCGGCCCATCAGTTCGCCCTGAACAAGATTGGCAACGCGTTTGGGATTCTTTGCGGCGCGGGCCGCTTCTTCAAACCGGTCAGCCATCTCACGTGAGGCGGTGAGCACGCCGGCATCGTATTCCGTGATCCCGAAATCACTGATCATGCGCTTACGGCGAGCCTCGGGGAGCTCCGGCAACTGGCTGCGAATCCCCGCCTGAAGCTCGGCGCTCACCAGCAGCGGCTGCAGGTCCGGCTCGGGGAAATAACGATAATCATGCGCCTCTTCTTTCGAGCGCATGCTGTAGGTGCGACCTTCTGATGGATTGAAAAGTCGCGTCTCCTGCACGATGCGTCCGCCCTCGCTGACTACTTCAATCTGCCGGCCAATCTCATACTCTAGCGCCTGCCGAATGAAGCGGAATGAGTTCACGTTCTTGATCTCAGCCTTCGTCCCAAACTTCTCCTGACCGCGGGGCCGGACGCTTACATTGGCATCACAGCGCAGCGAGCCTTCTTCCATGTTGCAGTCACTCACGCCGGTGTAGAGGATGATCTCTTTCAGCCTCGTGAGATATTCGAACGCTTCGTCGGGAGATCGCATGTCCGGCTCGCTGACGATCTCTACCAGAGGGACGCCAGTGCGGTTCAGGTCAATGTAGGTGTATTGCGACGAATCGGGAAAGCCATCGTGCAGGCTCTTGCCCGCGTCCTCTTCCATGTGCAACCGCGTGATGCCGATCCTCTTGGTCGCGCCGCCGCTGGGGATGTCGACATAGCCAAGCTCGGCAATCGGCTGGTCGTACTGCGAGATCTGATAGCCCTTGGGCAGGTCAGGATAGAAGTAGTTCTTGCGCGCGAAGATGGACCGCTCGCGTACGGTGCAGTTGAGCGCCTGCGCCGCAAGCACCGCAAACTCCACTGCGCGCCGGTTTAGTACCGGCAATGCGCCTGGATACCCAAGACATACAGGACAAACATTGGTGTTGGGCGGTGCGCCGAATTTCGCCGAGCACCCACAAAAGATTTTTGTCTCTGTGAGCAGCTGAACATGGACTTCCAGACCGATTACAGGCTCAAAGTCGAGTACAGCCGGTGTTGTGGTGGGCTCGGACATCTGGAAGCGATTATGACCGCGGCAATCCGCAAATAGCAATTAGCAGATCGCAAACCGAGCTAGTTGCCATTTGCCTTATCTGCTGCTTTCAAAGGTATGTCGAAATAAAACAGCTCCTGGCTGCCCGCCCGCAATCCCGAAATGTACAGATGCGCGCCCGCTCCTGGATCTTTCATCCCGAGTACATCGAAGAACAAGAACCCATTGTTGGAAGAGTGCGGCGTTACCGGGAGGTTCCTGAACAGCGCCACGCTGATTTCATCGCGGGCGTCCTTTTTGATGGGATTCTTGTCATGCGGGAGCGGAATGGGCAATTGAACCTTCGAGCGTCCGGTGGCCTTTTCCGGACGGGCAAGGCGCCGATAGATATCATCTTCAGTTGCCGGTTCAATTTTGTCATTGGAGCCGGTTACCAGTTGTATCCGGGCCTTGTCCAGCATCAAAGGCTTGTCGCCGTCATTGCCAACGATCAGCCGCACCGGGAGGAAGCCGAGCTCGCTGTATCTCACCTGGAAGGCGGCGGCTTTGTCCGGCGTGTCAAAGGGATCGACGGCAATGGTCACCTTCTCCTCATCATGCGTCTCATGCGCGGGATAAGTGACCGGCGGGGCCGCAGGTGGCGGATTGAAGCCCTTGTCTGAAGCGAACGAAAGGGCGGCCAGCAAAAGGCAGAGTCCGGCAGCGTGCTTGATTTTCACAGCCTGATTATCTTCTGCGCTGCTGGTTTTCACAACTACCAGTGTCGGCAGGCTAGAATGTGCCTTTCATGTACATCGTCTACAGCCTGTTGCTCGGATTGCTGGTAGTGCTCTCCGCGCCGTGGTGGCTCGTGCAGATGCTGCGGTTGGGCAAGTACCGCGCAGGGTTACGCGAGCGCCTGGGTAGCGTGCCGGCCCGACTGAACCGCAACAGTGCGGAGCCCGCGGTATGGATTCACGCAGTTTCGGTGGGCGAAGTGCTCGCCACAAGCCGGCTGGTGAGCGAGTTTCGAGCGCTTTATCCCGCGAGAAATGTTTTCGTTTCCACCACCACCGCAACCGGGCAGCAGCTGGCTCGCGAACGCTTTGGCGAAGACGCCGTCTTCTATATGCCGCTGGACTTTGGCTTTGCCCTAAAAGCCTATCTCGCTGCTCTGAAGCCCAGCCTGCTCGTGCTGGCCGAAACCGAGTTCTGGCCGAACCTGCTTCATCACGCGGCCGAACGCGGGATCAAAGTTGCCGTAGTGAATGCCCGCATTTCTGACCGTTCGTTCCCGCGATATCGGCGATTCCGGTGGTTTTTTTCTCCAGTGCTCCGCCCTGTGTCGTTGTTTCTGGCGCAAACAAAGCTTGATGCAGAGCGGCTGTGTGCGATTGGCGCGCCTGCGCAACGGGTGCACGTGAGCGGCAATTTGAAGTTCGATGTTCGACAGGCCACAGAGTCGCCCCTGGTGAGGGACCTGCGCACCGTAATTCCGGCTGGTACGTCGGTTATCGTCTGCGGCAGCACCACCGAAGGCGAAGAAGAGCTGGTGCTGGCAGCATTCGAACAGGTGCAGCGCCAATTCCCAGCCGCGATTCTCATTCTTGCGCCGCGCCATCCTGAACGCTTCAACAAAGTCGCGGATCTGATCAGCGCGCGTGGTCTGAAGTTTCTCCGGCGCAGCAACTGGACGTCTAGCGCCCCAGTTCCCTCGAGTGTGTTCCTGCTGGACACCGTCGGCGAGCTTGCTTCGGTTTACTCGCTTGCTGATATCGCGTTTGTGGGCGGCAGCCTGGTGCCGCTGGGCGGCCATAACATTCTCGAGCCCGCGCAGTTCGGCGTGCCTGTGCTGACTGGCCCACACACATTCAATTTTCGCGAGATCGTGAACATCTTCACTTCGGGTGGTGGGCTTACGGTGGTGAACGCCGAACAACTGGGGCCAGAACTCATTCGCCTGTTGCATGATTCGGCGGCCCGGAAGCAACTCGGCGCGGCGGCGAAAAGGCTTTTTCTGGAGAACACCGGAGCAACAGAGAAAATTCTGGCCGCCCTGCGCGTCTTGCTCGAAAGCGGTGGGTCTTGAGACCGCTGAATCCCTTTTCCGCGCTGTTCGGCGCCGGCGTGGCGATGCGCAACGCTCTCTATGACCGCAAGCTCCTTGCCATTCAGAGGCTCTCTCGGCCCGTGGTGAGCGTCGGCAACATCTCGGTGGGCGGCAGCGGGAAAACACCGTTCGTGATCGCCCTTGGAGCGCTGCTGAAGCAGCACGGCATCGCCTTCGACGTTCTCTCGCGTGGGTACGGACGCAGCTCAACCGAGGTCGCAGTTGTCGATCCCCATGGTTCAAGCGCGGAGTTCGGCGATGAGCCGCTGTTGATCGCGCGTTCGCTGGATGTGCCGGTGATCGTGGGTCCTGAGCGCTACAGGGCCGGTCTTCTGGCGGAATCAAGGTTCTATACGCAGCTGCATCTCCTTGACGATGGCTTCCAGCACCGCCAGGTGCACCGCGAATTTGACATCGTGATGCTGCCTGCCGCAGATACGGAAGACTCGCTGCTTCCAACAGGACGCCTGCGTGAGCCGATCACTGCTTTGTCGCGCGCCGATGCGATTGCTTCAGCCGACGATCTCCTGCACCTGCCGATCGCTCCCAGGCTGCATCACTTCTGGAAGGTACGGCGCGAACTACGGTTCAAAACGGAGATAAATAACGCGATCGCATTTTGTGGCATTGCCCGGCCGAACCAGTTCTTCCGCCAGATTACTGGCACCGGGATCAGGCTCGCGAAAACAGTCTCGTTTGCCGATCATCATCGCTATCGTGAAGCAGACATCATTCGTCTTCTGAAGCTGAAAGCCGAAACTGGTGCGCAAGGTTTCATCACTACCGAGAAAGACCAGATCAATCTGGGTTCGCTGGGCGAGCGCTTGCAACCACTGGAGATCGCCCGACTGGCGATGACGTTCGTAGAGCCTGACGTGGCCATCAGAGAGCTGCTGTCGGCGCTGAAAATCTCCTCAGGTTGAGCATTTCAATCCCTATCATCCATGCGGCTGCCGATTTAAGGCTGCTCGTGAGAGAATTTCTGTTTACCCATGCAGAAGAATTCCAAGCCGGCAGACCGCCTGGTTCGCATCATTGAAGACTTTTCCAAGCTCACGATCACCGTTATGGGTGACTTGATCGCGGACGAGTTTGTCTACGGCGAGATCACGAGGGTATCGCGGGAAGCACCTGTGCTGATCCTGCGGCATCGTGAACGCAGTGTGGTGCCTGGCGGCGCAGGTAATGCCATCTATAACCTCGCGGACCTCGGGGTCACGGTACTGCCGGTGGGTGTAGTGGGGGATGACGAGCCCGGCCGCATGCTGCTGCACGCCTTCAGGCAGAAACACATTTCCATCAGCGGTATACGGCGTGTAAAGGGCCGCAGCACCGTTACCAAGACCCGCGTGCTTGCCGGAACCACGCACTCACCGCGCCAGCAGGTGATTCGGGTTGATCGCGAGCCGGAAACGCCTCTGGACCGCTCCGCCATGCGCGACCTCGTCTTCCAGACGCGCGGTTACATTCGGGCTTCGGACGCGCTGCTGATCTCCGATTATGGCTACGGCTCCGCCACCCCGCAGCTTTTTGATGTGATTCGTTCACGCGCCTCACTCAGCGGCATCCCGGTTACGCTCGACTCGCGCTATCGCACGCTTGACTACAGCGGCATCACGGCGGCCACACCGAATGAAGCAGAACTTGAAGATGCGCTGCGCACGCGCATCGGCAACGATACAGAACGGCTGATGACCGCCGGGAAGGCGATCCTGAACAAGATGAAGCTGCACTCGTTGCTGGTTACACGCGGGCGAGATGGAATGGTGGTCTTCACCCGCGGCGCCAAGCCAGTTTCCATTCCAATCTATGGAAGTGACGAGGTCGCGGACGTTACGGGAGCGGGTGACACCGTCATAGCCACTTACACTGCAGCCTTGGCCACGGGCGCAGATCCTGAATCAGCGGCGCGGCTCGCAAATTATGCAGGCGGCATTGTAGTGATGAAGCGGGGCACGGCCACCGTTACCCGCGCGGAATTGCTCCGTGCCGTGGTGGAGGGCTGACCTGGCGCAGCGACCCCAAAAGGTTCTCACCGCCGACGAGCTGGCACGCACGGTCGCCCACTGGCGTGCCGCAGGTGAAAAAGTTACGCTCACAAACGGCTGTTTCGACCTTCTTCATGTAGGCCACGTGCGTTATTTGCGTGCTGCCAAGGAGCTCGGCGGCAAGCTGGTGGTGGCCGTAAACTCGGATTCCAGCGCACGGGGGCTCAAAGGGCCTGGCCGGCCGCGAGTTCCGGATCACGAACGGGCTGAGCTGCTTGCCGCCCTCGCTGATGTGGATGCGGTAACCATCTTTGATGCTCCAGATGTGCGCGGAATCATCCGCCTGATTCGTCCTGACGTGCACGCCAAGGGCACAGACTACACCTCCGAATCCGTTCCTGAACGTGACCTAGTCATTGCCTGCGGGGGACGCGTGGCCATTGTTGGCGATCCGAAAGACCATTCGACCACTGAGCTGCTGCGAAAGGACGAATGCGAATCCTGATTGTGCGCCTTGGTGCGCTGGGGGACATTCTGCACGCTTTGCCCGCGGTTACCGCAATTCGGCAAGCGCTTCCTTCAGCGACAATCGGGTGGGTGGTGGAAGAGAAATGGTCAGAGCTGCTCACCGCGCCAGGGCAAAAGGAACAGCCTGACGCGCTAAGCCCACAGAAGCCGGTGGCGAATCTCATCCATACCGTAAACACAATGCGCTGGCGCAAGAATCTTCTGAAGTCCAGCACTTTTGGCGAAATTCGCGGGAATTTCAGGCGGCTTCATTCCATCCATTACGATGTGGCGCTCGATTTCCAGGGCAATGCCAAGTCAGCGGTTTTTGGCCGGCTCAGTCATGCTGCTCGATTCGCCGGTTTTGTCGATCCGCGCGAGGCCATCGCGCGGCTGTTTTATACGCAGAGATTGCCTCGCTCTGGAGAGCACGTGATCGAGCAAAATCATGCGATGGCCGTCCTTGCTTTGCGTGATGTGCTCAGTAGCGGAAATATCCAGCTCACACCTCCTGAACTTCCGCGTGATCCTCAGTCTGAAAGCTGGGCAGATGCTGAGATCCGCCGGTTGGGCGTGGCTTCCTTTGTTATCGTGACGCCCGGCGCCGGCTGGGGTGGGAAGCAATGGCCCACGGAAAGATTTGGCCAGGTTGCAGCTGGATTGGCGAAACATAATTTCCGTACCCTTGTGAACTGTGGACCGGGAGAGGACGCGCTTGCCCGGGCCGTGATCGATGCAAGCGGAGGCGCCGCGATGCAGATCCGTTGTACGATCAGCCAACTCATCGCAATCACCCGCCGCTGTAAGCTTTTTATCGGAGGAGACACCGGTCCACTCCATATCGCTGCTTCACTCCAGGTTCCGGTGGTTGGGATCTACGGACCCACCGATCCGGCTCGTACAGGACCATTCGGCACACGCGCAATTACGCTCAGGCACCCCGATAGCGCGACTACGTTCTCGCATCACACCAAACCGGACGACGGCATGCTCAAGATCACAGCGGATGACGTGCTGGGGGCGGCGCGCCACCTGCTTGGAGGCGCGCATGCCTAGCTGGTCGCGAATTGCCACACGGATGCGCGTGCCCCTCGGTTTCCTCTTTGCCGCTGCATATCTGTGGTTCGCGAAACCGGCGTGGACCTGGCTCGCTATTGGAACTTTGTTCATCGTAGCCGGGCTCGGATTGCGCGCGTCCGCGGCAGGGCACATCCGAAAAAATCGGGAACTCACCATAACGGGACCATACGCGTACACCCGCAACCCGCTCTATCTCGGCTCAATCTTGATCGCAGTCGGTTTTCTTGTTGCGGCACGAAATCCCTGGATTGCAACGGCGTCTCTGGTGATGTTTTTCGCCATCTACCTGCCGGTGATTGGCGCGGAAGAAAAATATCTCGATGCCACGTTCAGCAACTACGCGGAGTATGCAGCAGAGGTTCCGCGCCTGTTTCTGAGGCTCTCGCCTTATAATCCGTCCGGCGGCGACGTTCGCGGCAGCTTTTCGCGAGAGCTATACCTTAAGCATCGCGAGTATCAGGCGGCGCTCGGTTCTGCTTTAATGTTATTGGCGTTGATGATCAAAATCATCCTGGTGAATCGTTGAGAGCGTCTGTCCGGAGTTGGATCCGCGGCGCGCCCCTGGCCTTCATCGGCCCGGCTCTGACCTGCTGTGTACTTTTCGGCCAGGCGGGAAAGCCGCAACAGCCGTCAATCTCAGCGCCAGTGATATCGAAGCCCCGACCCAGCCTGCCGTTCCCAATTGGGCAGACCTACGTCTACACGGCGCAGTGGCGTGTTTTCAACGCAGGGACTGCGACTTTACGGATGGAGTCCGCCGGACGCGAAAACCGCATTGTGGCCACCGCTGATGGAGCCGGAGCGGTCGCCGTACTCTATCACGTGCAGGACCGGCTTGAATCCTTCTTCGATCCAACTACATTCTGCTCGCGCAGCACGTCACGCCATGTTGAAGAAGGTTTTCGGCGTGTAGAGACGAGCATAACGTTTGACTACGCGAATGCGAAGTCTGTATTTGATCAGAAGAATCTCAAGAAAAAAGATTCCAAGCACGTGGAACATGAGATTCCACCGTGCGTGACCGACATGCTCTCCGGAATCTACTACGCTGGTTCGCTGCCGCTTGAACCTGGCAAGATGTTCAGCTTTCCCCTGAACGATGGCGGCCCCACGGTCATCATCAATCTGCATGTGGAAGGCCGCGAGGAGCTCAAGACCCCCGCAGGAACATTCAAGACGGTTCGTGTTCAGCCAGAAGCTGCATCGGGTCTCGTCCGCGATAAAGGCAAGCTCTGGATCTGGTATTCGGAGGATCTTCCTCGTATTCCGGTGCAGATGCGTGCCCGCATGAGCTGGGGCACCCTCACGTTCATCCTGCAGCGCATCGACAAGAAGTAGAAGTGGCTCGTTTAAATGCCTCCAAAACGCTCGTCGATCACCCGCTGCAACCTCGGCTTGTAGATCAGGTCAAAAGCAAGTTCCTTTCCCGGAAACATCGCCAGAGCCGCACTTTTGCAATTTGAGATCATGGAAAAGGCCTCTCGCAACGTGAGATCGGGGTCCTGGCTCAGCGTTGAGTGCACCATATTTACCATCATCTGGAGCCGGCGCAGCTTCTTGCGTTCTTCAAGCTTCTCTTCTTCGCTCTGTAGAGGGTAATTTCTGTGCTTGGAACCGTGCGGAAGATCCATGATATCTCCGGGCAGTGGCTTTGGATTGAATAACTCCCTGTCAGATTCGATGGGCTGGTTAGCTGGGGTGGTTGCGCACGGCGGTGACATTCTGGGCACCTGCAGCATCCAACTCTTCAGGAGGCCGACGCTATGAGCAGCCAACCGATGGCTGATGCAGAGTTGGTGAATGTATTTGAGACTGAGCAGGAATCGGAAGGAATGGTAGTCCATGGCCTGCTCACCTCGGCAGGAATCGAATCCGTGATTACCAGCATCGACGCGACGCAGAACATCTTTCCTGGCGTGGGTGGGGTAGTCGTGCGCGTGAACTCGGAGCAGGCCGACGAGGCACGTCGAATCATCCAGGAATACCAGAGCGCGCCGATACTGGCGGAGGATGCCGAGGGTTCTGCCGAGGGAAGCGACGCCGAGCCGTGATTCATCTCTGAAGCGTCACCGCTTCCACCCTGCCGTTTCCCAGAAGAAACGTAACTGCCCCAAGCCGATCGGTGCGGTAAGTCTGCACGTGCTTCTGCTGCAGACGTTCCAGTACTTCGACGCGAGGGTGGCCGAATGTGTTCCGCCCGACCGAAATCACTGCCAGTTTCGGCTGCACGGCCGCGAGAAATTCCGGCGTCGTGGAGGTGGCGCTTCCGTGATGAGCGACTTTCAACAGGTCGGCTCTCGGCTTTTCGCCCACAATTAGATCTTCAATCTTCTTTTGAACGTCACCTGCAAGTAGCGCGGTGCTGTGCTCGAAGGTAACCAGGAAAGTCAAGGAATCGTTGTTATCAGCTTTTACTTTGGGAATCCAATTAGCTGGCGGCGACAGAAAGCGGATTTGTGTACCACCCCAGTCTCTAGCTTCTCCCGCGGCATAAGCCTGCACCGTGACGCTGTCCCGTGCGGCCGTTTTGTAGACGCGTTTCAACGCTCTTGTTTCCGGGTTCCTGCCAACCCACAGTTCACGTGGACGAAAATTTTCGATGATGCGTGCCAGCCCGGCAATATGGTCTGCATGGGCGTGCGTTAACACAACCACGTCCAAACGATCGATGCCGCGACGCCACAGAAATGGCGAGATTACGTCTTCGCCATAATCAAATTCGCTGCGCACGGGACCGAGGCTTCCTCCGGCATCCACGAGCATGGTTTTGCCTTCGGGTGATAGCACCAGAATCGAGTCTGCCTGCCCGACATCGATAGCCGTAACTTCCAGCTTGTGCGGAAATGCCAGCGGCGGGCCGGTGTAGAAAGCGCACACACCCGCAGAAGCGAAGAGAACTGCCAGGCCCGTCCAGACCGCTGCCGGCCTGCGAGGCACCAGTGCCAGGGCAATCAGCACTGCAAGGGCAGCGGTGATCCCAAGCGTCATATTGGGATCGGGAACGCGCTGAATCGAGATGTGGAAGTGGCCGAGCCAGGTGAGGCATGCGAGTGTCCAGTGTAGCGTCAGAGATGCAATCCAGCCTGCCGCTCTTGCGAACGGAATGCTTATATAACTGAGAGCGATCGCAGCTACACCCGAGTTGAGCATGAGAGCCGCCATCGGCAGCACCAGAACGTTTGCCGGCAGTCCTATGATCGCAGTCCGGTGAAAGTAGGCCCTCATAGGTAAAACCAGAGTCGCCTGTGTAATCGCCGAAACCACGACTATCTCAAACACAGCGATGGCGAGATTGGCCAGTCCACGGAGAAGCCAGCGCGCCAGAAAACTCCCGATGAACCGCTCCAGCCTCCCTAAGGTCAGCCGCAAGTCGAGCCTAAGCTGCGCCAAAAGCGGCGCAAGCCCGAGATCGTAAGAGGTAGAGTCAAGGTGCAAAAGCGCTTTGCGCACGGGCTCTGACGTTCGCTCCAGGATAGGCACACTGATGCCTGCAATGGCGACCAACGCGAGGAATGTAAGCTGAAATCCGGCCTCATACAGAGCTTGAGGTGAGATCACCAGCACAATGAGTGCAGCGAACCCGGTGGCGTTGAGCGGCGCCCTTCCACGATAGAAAAGCCGTGCAATCAGATACAGACACAACATGAGCACGGCACGTTGAATCGGTACACCCATACCTGCCACGTATGCGTAAAAACAAGCCAACCCTCCGGTGATGGCTGAAGCAAGCCATTCCGGAGCTCGCGAGCGGCGGGCCAGCCAGAAGATGGTGAAGGCAAGAAGTCCTACGTTCATCCCTGAGACAACCAGCAGGTGATAAACGCCAGTAGCCTGAAATTCCTCACGGACGTCGCGCAGCAGCAATGAATCCTCGCCGATGATCATCGCGGCAAAAATCGCGGCATCGTTACGGCTCCACAGTGCATAGTTTGTGCCGGTAATGTGGGCCATCAGGCTGCGGCGAACTACGCTGCGCCAACGTCCCAGACGAGTTCCGCCATTGCCCGGTAAGAGCTGAAGTTTTTCAGCAGGACCGGAGCCTACGACCGCAATTCCCAGTCCGCGCAGGTAGCCTTCATAGTCGAAGGCACCGGGATTCTTGAAGTTTCGCGGTGGTCGTAGCTTAGCTGTGAATCTCAGGCGCTGGCCATAAGAGAGGAGCGGGACTGTGGTCTCATTCGTAGATTCAGCTCCAGGATCGAACGCAACGTCGCGTGGGTAAAACGTGACGCGCAGGCCCGTTGGCCTGTTAAACGTTTCGCTGCCGAGTTTTATCGACTCAGCTGTCACATCCATACGCTGACGATCTCCGCCGGGAAGGAGCTGCGCATCGCTCGCAATGAATCCGGTAACGAGAACCTCGTCACCGTTGATAAATTGCGCGGGCGGAATTTCAAGGCGAGGAGGCGGAGTTCCGCTTCGGCCGAACGCGCCGGCGCAGACAACTGCGGCGATCACAGCCAGCCTGGCGAGGTAGATATGCGCGAAGCGACTCGCGACTATCGCACAGCAAGCAAGAGAGAGGGCGCCGCCGAACCAGAGCCAGATGGAGCGGTCCAGATGATCGGCGAGGAGAATGCCGGCCGCGAAAGAGGCGGCTGCCACGGCCAGCGGAGCAGGAAGAGGGGATGAGGAGCCAGCTTGCACGTTCTGATCGAGTGAAGCGGCAGTTATTCTACTTCAGCGACCCAGCCTTACCACAGTTTCGATATGGAAAGTTTGCGGAAAGAGATCCACCATGTGGACTTCTTCTACGTTGTACCCGGTTTCCAGCAGCAGTTTGAGATCGCGCGCAAGGGTCGCTGGGTCGCAAGAGACGTAACAAATACGCTTCACGCGGAGCGAGGCCAGCAACTGCGTTGTCGTGATCCCCATGCCTGCACGCGGCGGGTCAACCACCACGATTTCCGGGTTCATGTTCAGGCAGCGGGGCAGAAAGTGTTCCACCGGCGTTTTTACCGGTACCACGTTCTTAAGCACGTTGGTTTGCAGGTCAGCAGCCGAGGCGGGAGCCGATTCCACGGCAAAAACCTGTGTAAAGCGCTTTGCCAGATGGTTGGCGAACAAGCCCACGCCGGAATAGAGATCAAGAGCGATGTTGCCGAAGAAATCGGCCACCACGGCCTTGACCAGCTCATTGATCAGAAACCGGTTTGTCTGAAAGAAGGACCCTGCGCTTACCCGGAATGCTCTTTCACCGATCTGATACAACAGGCTCGGATTTCCGATTGTGTCTTTCAATTCCGCGGGTGCGTTCGAACCGGCAGGGCTTTCTTCAAAGATGCCAACGCCTTGAATGTTTGGAATGCGGTTTTGCAGCTCACCGGCAAACTCGCGGATTCGCTTTGCGCCTGACTTGTGAATCACCTCGAGCACCAGCCGGGCATCTGCTTGATCAACAAAGAACTCGATCTCCGTAACATCACTGGGCACGCCGCCTGCGCGCCCTGCCTCCCAAAGCTGATGGATTACACGATTAATCGCCGGCGAGCTGATGGGACATTCGTTTACCGGCAGCAGGTCATGCGTTCCAACGCGATGGTATCCGAGCGCAAAGTCCTCGCCACCGCGGATTTTCATCCTGGTTCGATTGCGATAAGCCCAGGGCTCCGCGGCGTGGGTGATGATATCGCCCTTCCACTCCAGCTTGGCGTTGCGCTGAAAGGTTTCGCGCAAAATTGCTTTCTTGAATTCAAGCTGCGTCGCGTAGTCGGTGTGCTGGTAATTGCAGCCGCCGCAGCTGCCGAAATAAGGGCAATGCGGCGCGATTCGCTTCTCTGAAGGCTTGAGTATCTGGTCGGCCGTGGCGCGCGCAAAGCTGCTCTTTTCCTTGCCGATGGTAGCGCTTACCTCTTCGCCGGGCAGCACAAAGGGCAGGAAGACAGCCTTCCCATCGGAAAGACGGGCCAGGCCGTCACCTCCGTAGATCATCTTTTCAATTGTCAGATTCACATGTAAAAGAGACTGAGTCTGGGCATTTTAGCTTGTTCGAACAAACGCTTGTGAACAAATTGCTTTACGAGCTGCTGAATCTGCGGACCCGGCATCTTGCTTCGGTATGGTGCGATTTCCTTCTCAGCTTCCGCTCTTAACTTTACCAGCATGCTTTCCGGGGCCGTCACCGTGAGTGCAGCGAGCAGCTTCTCTTCCAGAATCGTCATTCTCCTTTCAACGTCTTCAAGTGTTCCAATCGTCGACTGTCGGATCAACTCGTTCGCGGCTTCGTCAAGTGCCGCTGCACATTCCATTGCGACCCTTTCCACCTGCTCAGGAGTGCCGATTGCGCGCAGCTTCTCTCCATTTCGCTTCAGGTAATCGACAAGTTGATGTTGCTCAAGCCCTGGCGTGCCCGCTGGTTCGGAGCGCGTGGCGCCCACAGCGGCTTCTTTCATCTCTTCGGCCGCGCTCAGAACTTCCTGCGAGCAATATGCCAAACTGTTGATCTTCTTCGGCTTTGCTGGACGCTTTTCGTGCTTGTCGAACGTCTCATCAATCCCGCGCAGGACGGCTTTCAGCGGGATCCCAGCGTCTTTCCAGGTCTCAATCAGTGCCCAATCCACGGTGGACAGAAGCAGACCTGTCCCCCGGCGTTGCTGGTAACGGTGTTCAATTTCGGTGAAGTAGTTGAAGTAATTTTCCAACTCAAGCCTTTTGCTTCTGCACGGTGGTGTTGCGCTCCCAGATAATCCGCAGTCCATCGAGCGTCAGCAGGTCATCGACCTCCTGGATGTGCTTTGAACTCTTGCCGATCAGAGGTGCCAGTCCGCCGGTAGCCACGACTTTTGTTCCCGAGCCAAGTTCCTGGGTCATGCGCTCGAGAATGCCATCGACCAGGCCAAGGTAGCCGAAGAACAATCCGGATTGAATACTAGCGACAGTATTCGTGCCGATCAGCTTTCCCGGCTGGCGAATATCCACGAGCGGCAGCCGGGCAGTGTGTTCAAACAGGGCCTGTGCCGAAATTCCGATCCCCGGCGCGATCACACCTCCCAGGTACTCACCTTTGCGTGAAACAGCGTCAAAGGTGGTTGCCGTGCCGAAGTCCACGACCACGCAGGGGCCGCCGTACTTTTCGAATGCCGCCACGCCGTTCACGATGCGATCGGCTCCAACTTCCTGCGGATTTTCATAATGGACCGGCATGCCGGTTTTGACCCCGGGCTCCACAAATAGCGGCTTCAGGTGGAAGTAGCGCTCGCAAACCTCGCGCAAAGTGGAATCCATGGGCGGAACCACGGAAGACACAACAATTCCGCGCACTTCAGAGGATTCGATCTTTCCAAAAGCAAACAGGTTGCGGAACAGCACGCCGTATTCATCAACGGTGTGGGTCTTGATGGTGGCCACACGCCAATGGGCAATCAGCTTCGGTTCGTGATTTCCTGCAAATCCCGCTGTTCCAAGCTGATACACGCCTAGCACCGTATTCGTATTCCCGACATCAAGAACCAGAAGCATCATCTCTCCTCGGGAGAGGCCGTACCGAGCCCGAGATTACCATGCGCATGCCACGGTCGGTGCGCACGCGCAGAAAGCCACGGGGATCCAGTCCGTCCGTGACTCCGCTGTAACCGCCGTCTTCTTCCACATGCACCAGCTTGCCTTGCGCATATGAGGATCGCGATTCGACCCGGCGGATGATTGGCTCGAAGCGCAGCGCAGGCGTGCGAATGGGGCTGTTCATCGCCCGCAGTAGCCCGCGATATTCACGGTCCAGCGCGCGGATGAGGGCGCCCGCAAGTTCCAGCCGTGCCCACTGCCTGCCTGATTCTATCCGTAATGAGGTCGCAACGTCGGCAAGCCCCCCAGGAAATTCTTCCTGATTCACATTGATGCCGATCCCGATCACGGCATAGTTCACACGCGAGCCTTCGGAGTTCATTTCAGTGAGAATGCCGGCAAATTTCTTGTCATTGAGGAGCAGATCGTTAGGCCAGCGGATGTCCGCCGCAAGCCCAGTAACTTCTTTGATTGAATCCTGAACAGCTATGCCGGAGATCAGTGAGAGCCAGAGGGCGTCGGCGGGCGACATGGGAGGATGCAGCAGGAAAGAACAGTAGATGCCGGTGCTGCGCTCCGAGTGCCAGGTGTGGCTGCCGCGTCCACGGCCACGTGTCTGCTCGTCAGCTAGAAAGACTGCGCCTTCCGGAGCATGATCAGGAGACTTGCTTTGCCGCTCACCCGTATCCATGGCCAGAGCATTGGTGGAGTCAGTGGTCTCAAAAAAATGAAGATTGCCGGAAAAGATCGTATTCCGCACGAGCGGAGCAAGCTTTTCCGGCAATAGGAGCTCAGCAGACAGCACTTCTCTTCAATCCAAATTCCGAATCCGGCGAGTTTACTTGCCCTGGACCGCCGCAGCCGACTTGGCCTGTTTGGCTTCCACGTTGATATCGATCTTAACGTCGTTGCTTACCACCAGGCTGCCGCCGTCGAGCGTCTTGCTCCACGAGACGCCATAGTCCTGGCGATTGATGGTCAAACTGGCTTCCGCGCCCAGCAGCGTAGCATTGCCGGCATTGATCGGCCCATTCAGTTTGAATGGCAGGTCTACATTCTTGGAGACGCCACGGATCGTCAGCGTACCATGCGCTACATAGCCGTCGCCCTTCTTTTCAACCGAAGTGCTCTTGAAAGTGATCTCTGGGTACTTTTGCGCGTCGAGGAAATCTGGGGACTTCAGGTGGCCATCGCGCTGCGAGTTATCGGTATTGATGCTTGCCGTCTTGATGGTTACGTCGACGGACGACTTGGACGGATCTTTCTCGTCCAGAAGAATTGAGCCGTTGTAGTCGTTGAACCTTCCATGTACGGTATTCACAACCATGTGCTTTACCGAGAATGCCACGGTTGAATGGACGGGATCGATCTTAAATTCATCGGCAGCCAAAGCAGAGCCACAAAGAGTCACTACTCCGAGCAAAAGCGCGAAGAGCTTATTCCGCATATCGAGCAAACGTCTCCTTAAAAAGTTTTGCTATTGGAGCAAACTCATCCAGCAAACGATCCAAAAATTCCGGATTCCCGAAGACCATGCCGGGAAGCGCAGCCCTTGCAACACCAATATTTTCAAATACTTACGTTGCGGCTGTGCCGAACGCCAAGCAGGAGCCTGCACCCGGACCGGTCAGACAAACGGGTCTGGAAAAACGTTCTTCTCAGAGGTACGCTGCCTCTCTCGCCCCCGGGCGTCAAATTTTGAGCCCACGGGATTGCCTAGTATAACCGGAGTTTAGGCTGGCACAATCCTCATGCTGAGATCGACGGCGCGCGGTGAATGGGTAAGCACGCCCACAGAGATATAGTCCACGCCGGTTTCCGCGTATTCACGGACATTTTCCAGACGGATCCCGCCTGAAACCTCCAGCGGCACCTTGCGGCCTGCGTCTTTTACCCGCTCCACAGCTGCTTTCACGGTGTCCACTGACATATTATCCAGCAGTATCTGCTCAGCGCCATTGATAAGGGCCTCCTCGAGTTCGGCCATGTTCCTTACTTCGATGACGATGGGCTGTTCGCTTCGACGATTGCGGATGGCACGCTGCAGCACTCCGGCCACGCCACCGGCCAGGGCGATGTGGTTGTTCTTGATCAGGACCCCGTCAGAGAGGTCAAGCCGATGGTTGTGGCCGCCGCCGCAGCGAACGGCATACTTGTCCAGCACACGAAGCCCGGGAACGGTCTTGCGTGTGTCAAGAATCTTCACGCTGGTGCCCTGCACTGCCTCGACAAACTGGCGGGTATAGGTTGCAATTCCGCCCAGCCGCTGGAGGATGTTGAGGATCACGCGCTCACAGGAGAGCAGTACCCGGGCGTTATGACGGATGACGGCGATCACCTGCCCTTTTTTCAAACGCACGCCGTCAAAAATCTCGCCGTGGCTGATCACTTCGGGGTGCCCAATCACATTCTGGTCCAGCTTCTCGTAGATCTCCAGAATCCGGGCGATCGCTCCTACGCCGGAGAGAATGGAGTCTTGTTTTGCCAGAATGGTGGCGGTGGCCCGCTGCTGGGGATCGATGCAGGCGCGAGTGGTGGCGTCGCTGGTGGCTTTGTCCTCCAGCAAGGCATTTTCCAGGATCGCGCTGATTCTTCGGCTGTGCCAGTCCATAGTGTCTGAACTACTTTAATCCATCGAGTCGGCGCCGCAACTTCTCAATAATGACTTTGAGCTCTTCCACCTGCTTTTTCAGTCCTTCAACGATCTCGGGCGGCGCCTTGGAAAGAAATTGCTGATTGTTCAAACGTGTTTCCGCACTCGCCAACAATACCTTGTTCTTATTTAGTTCTTTGGTGATGCGCTCAGTTTCCGCTGCGACATCAATTTTCTGTTCGTAAATAAGAGCTACTTCAAACCGGGCAGTCGCGCGTGACACCTTCTCATTCGCCAGCGATCCTGGAACAAACTGTATGTCCTCAACGTTAGCTAGCCGCTCCAGCATCGAGCGGTTCTCTTTGACAAGCTTTTCAACCTCAGCGTTGGTGTGGACGCGAATCCCAGTCTTTTCCTTAGGCTCTACCTTTAACTCCGCGCGCAGGTTGCGGATGCTGACGATCAGCTCTTGCAAGAGCATCATCTGTTCCTCTGCCTGATCGTTTAGCGCGGCTTTGTGGCACTGCGGGTAGCGGCTGAGTGCTATCGACTTGCCGGGCGGCTTGCCTTCGTACATGGCGTGCCAGATTTCTTCCGTTATGAACGGCATGAAGGGCGAAAGCAGGCGAAGGGCGGCCTCGAAAATATGCCCGAGGAAGGCCAGTGCTGAGCGCGCGTCGTTTTCTGATCCGGAAAGACGCGGCTTGATGATCTCCAGATACCAGTCGCAGAATTCGCCCCAGAAGAAGCTGTAGACCGTGTTGGCCGCCTCATCAAACCGGTATTCCGTCAGGCTTTGATTGACGCTGCCAGCGACGTGATTGAGCCGCGAGAGAATCCAGCGGTTCTCGAGATAATTCTGCGCGTCTTTCGGTACTCCGGCCGTGATGCTGACGCCCCCTACGCGGTCCAGGTGCATGAACATGAAACGGGCGGCGTTCCAGATCTTATTCGCAAAAGCGCGATAGCCATCCGTACGTGTTTCACTGAAAGCAATATCGGTGCCGGGAGACGCCATGGAGGCGAGCGTAAAGCGGACCGCGTCCGTGCCAAACTTTTCCGTGACCTCGATCGGATCAAGAACATTCCCTTTGGTCTTGGACATCTTCTGCCGCTCCGCGTCGCGGACCAGAGCGTGGATGTAAACCTCTTTGAACGGGACGCTACCCTGTGGATGATCGGCCATGAAGTGGCAGCCCAGCATGATCATGCGAGCGACCCAGAAGAAGAGAATGTCGAAGCCAGTGATCAGCAGTGATGTTGGGTAGAAGATGTCCAGATCACGTGTCTTTTCCGGCCAGCCGAAGACCGTAAATGGCAACAGCCCGGAAGAGAACCATGTATCCAGGACGTCGGGATCTTGAACAACGGCGCCGCCACATTTGGAACAGCTCGAAGGAGCTGTTCGCGCAACCGTGATCTCATTACATTTAGAGCAGTGCCACGCCGGAATGCGGTGGCCCCACCAGAGCTGCCGCGAAATGCACCAGTCATGGATGTTGCGCATCCACTCGAAGTACGTCTTGGCGTAGTTCTCCGGAGTGAAGACGATCTCGCGTTTCTCAACAGCTTCAATGGCCCGGTCTGCGAGCGGCTGAATCTTGATGAACCACTGCATCGAGAGTCGCGGCTCAACGATCGTCTTGCAGCGCTGGCACTTGCCAATGGCATAGCTGTGGTCTTTGGTTCCGACCAGCAGCCCGCGCTCAGTCAGGTCATGAAGAATCTTCTCACGCGCTTCATAGCGGTCCAGGCCGGCGTACGGGCCGCCATTCTGGTTAATGCGCGCCTCCTGGTCCATGACGTTGATCTGGGGCAGGTTATGGCGCAGTCCGGCCTGAAAATCGTTCGGGTCATGGGCGGGCGTGACTTTGACCGCGCCACTGCCGAACTCCGGGTCTGCCAGCTCATCCGTGATGATCGGGATTTCGCGGTCGAGCAGCGGCAGCACTAGCTTGCGTCCGTGCAAGGCTGTGTAGCGTTCGTCGCGCGGATTTACGGCGACCGCGGTATCACCCAGCATCGTCTCCGGCCGCGTGGTTTCGATGGTCAGAGACTTGCTGTGATCTCCCGAAACCGGATAACGAATCTGATACAGCTTGCCTGCGTAGTCTTCGTGAACGACTTCAAGATCAGAGATCGCGGTCTGGCAGCGCGGGCACCAGTTGACGATATAGTTCCCGCGGTAAACCAGCCCCTGCTCATGCAGCCGGACAAAAACTTCCGTCACTGCCCGCGAGAGGTTGTCATCCATGGTGAAATACTCGCGGTCCCAATCAACCGAAGCGCCGAGTCGCTTCATCTGGGCGAGGATCGCGCCGCCATAGTGTTCACGCCATTCCCAGATGCGGCTGATGAATGCCTCACGGCCCAGCTGCTGGCGCGTGCTGCCTTCCGTGGCCAGCTGCTTTTCGACCATCATCTGTGTGGCAATGCCGGCGTGGTCGGTGCCCGGGACCCAGAGGGTGAGATAGCCGCTCATGCGGCGCCAGCGCATGACGATGTCCATCTCCGTCTGGTTCAGCATGTGTCCCATGTGCAGCCGCCCGGTGACGTTTGGCGGCGGCAGAAGGAGAGTAAATACCGGCAGCTTCGCGTCTTTGGAGCCGGGCTCCGGCGTCTTCACCGAGAAGAGCTTCTCGTTGACCCAGTACTCCGCCCAGCGGACCTCAATCGCGCCGGGATCATAGGTTTTAGGCAGTTCGTGTGACATGCGCAGGCTAAACCACGATATTAACGTTGCCGAGCGCAAGTGGGCAAACGAGTGGCTGGAGCTGATTCGCGACCGAACCGCAGGATCTGATGCCGGAAAAAGCAAAGGGACGCCGCAGTGTCCCTTTGAAACGGATGGAAGTAACTACTTCTTGCGCAGTTCGCGCACGATTTCGTCTACCAGATCACCCTTCATGCGTTCCATGACGCGATGCACTACCTGGGCGATGTTCTCGTGTTCGGCGGGAGAAGCGCCCGCAGCTTCCGCCACTGCTGCTACAGCACTGGGCAATTCTTCTTCGATCTTTGCGGCAACAGCTTCGTGTGTGGAGCTGGGAACAGCCTCCACCGGTTGTTCCTGTGAAGGCTCCGCCGCTGCGTGGGTGCTATGCACCGGTGGCTGATACTCGAAAGTTTCGGGCGGAGCAGAAGCTTCCATCGCTTGAACTGGCACGCTCGGAACAGGCTCAGGTCCTGGAGTCGCTGCCGCAGCAGCCTGTACTGCCACCGGGTTCGAACCGTTTCCGTAGGCCGCCATCGCAGCCGCTACCCGTGCTTCGAACTCATCGTCAGTAACGGACGAGGTTGCGGGACCTGCGGCTGGCTCGGGTGGATTCACTTCCGCAGCCTGCGGTGCTACCTCAGGCTCGTAACTCGGATTCTGTGCCAAAGGCGGTTCCACAGCGTGCGTCGCGACGGAAGCGATCTCGGATTCCACAGGCACGGAACTTGGGACAAGTCCAGGCTCGCGGGCATCCGCAACCGTGTTGCGGGTAGTTTCTTCAGCCGTTTCCTGGAGAGCGGGCTCGCGCGGAATATCAATGTCGCCAATCGGTCCTGCTGCCGTTGGAACCACTTCGTAGGAGGGCGCCGCCGAGGCGGTTTCCTGAAATACCGGGATCGGAACCGGGCGCGCGGCTGGTGCTCCTACGGGATCCGGCTCTGGAACAGCAGCGACTTCCGGTGCGGAAGGCGGTGCAGCTTCCTCAATAGGCTCTATGGCCTGTGTATCAGACGCCGCCGGAGCAGCTACGATCGGCTCAGGTTGTTGCCGCCATGACACAGGCAAATCGAAATCAGTAGACGGGGATTGCCCTGACGGTGTTGATATCCCGAGGGGCGGATGCATGGGAGCATGGCCGCTATCGCCGCCCAGCAGATCACTGAACGCTGATGAAGTCGCCATGTGGTCGGGGACTTCGACCATTGGCTGGAGCACAGCCGTTGGCGCTTCAGGGTGATGCATCTCGAGCTCTGGGATATCTTCGACCGGCCTGCGTACAGGCGGTGGCGCCGGAGCAGGCGGCGCAGGCATTTGCGCGATGCGTTCTTCGAATTTCTTGATGATGGCGATCAGATCGCTCGCCTCAAATGGCTTGATGATCACGCCGTCTGCCCGGACCCGATTGGCGTCCTCCGGCTTATACGGCTCCATTTTGCCGACTGTGAGCAGCACAGGCGTCTTGATGGTGGCGAGCGAGGAACGAACTTTCTCGCAGACTTCCAGACCGCTGTAGCCGGGCATGTAGACATCCAGGATGATGATGTCCGGCTTTTGTTCAGCAATCTTTTTTACCGCAGCAGCGCCGTTGCTGACAGCCACAACGTCATATCCTGCTTCTGTCAGGATTTTCTTGCCCATGTTCTGGGCGGTTACGCTGTCATCGGCAAATAGAATTCTGAGCGACACTTGTCAATACCTTCGCACACGGGCAGGGAACGAGGACAACTTACTGGTAATTACCTTTGAAGTCAATGGAAAGACCACCTCAGTACCTTGTGAGGTATATGTCTTACGCTCACAAAAGTACTAGCCCTTCCAGCGGCCGGTCTGGTTGTGTGGTCTAGAACGGAATCAGCTTGCGGAGACCTTTCTTGCTCTTCTTTTTGCTGGTTGAATCTTGAGTCCCGCTCACTTTTTCAGCCGCACTTTTGGTCGTCTTGTCGCCGTTGCTGTCAGCATCTTGAGACGAGGTATTCGCGGCTTCGTTCACTTGTGACGGAGCTGGCGTCGGTGGCGCGCCTTCGCTGTCCTGGGTGACAGTTGAACCAGATGGCGGCGGCTGGTTGGGGCCAGCTGCTCCTGTCCCGGCGCGCACTGCCTCCACTCCTACTGTACCCGCGGGCTTCTCAGTCATCTGTCTTTGCAGATCCTGAATCAATGCGGGAGCGCTGCCGATTGTCGGTTCGGCCAAGTTAGGTTCGCCTACGTGGGGAGCTTTGGCGACCATGGGATGCTTCTTGAAGTTGTTTGACATGCCCTGCATCATGCTGATGTGCCCGCGGCTTCCTTCTTCGGCTTTGCTTTCAGCCATGGCCTCAGCAGTCGGCGTCGGTACCTTAGCATTGAGCGCAACCAGACGGTGCTTTGCATCCTCAGTGCGGTCCATTGCCGGATAGCGAGTAATGATTTTCGAGTACGCCTCGATTGCCTTGTTCTGGTAGTTGGCGGCTATCCGTTCGCGTGTGGCAGCGGGAAGACCAGCCTGCTTTTTAATGCCCTCGGCTTCCTTCAGGTAGAGATCGCCCAGTTCCATCAGGGCTTCGTCCACAGAACTGTACAAAGGGTACGAATCGATCAGGGATTCCAACCTTGCCTGGGATGCTGCCAGATTGTTACGGAGGAAGTAGAACTGCGCGATGCGGTATTGGCGCTCTGCCAGAACTTCCTGCACTTCACGCAGACGCTGCTTGGCCTCCGGGACCAGGGGACTGTCAGGATAGGTCTGAATAAGGTTCTTGTATTCATCCTCAGCGCGCATAGCCTGGGCGAAGTCGCGGTCAGGCTTTTCCATCTGGCGATAGTGGATATTCGCCACCTTCAGCTGCGCTTCAGAAGATTCCGGCAGATTGGGGAAGAACGTCTGAAAATCCTTGTATTCCACCTCTGCCTGCTGCCAGGCCGCGGTGCCGCCTTCCGAATACCATGCATCACCGACGCCCAGCTTGGCGCGAGCGATGAACTCTGAGTCCGGGTAGGTGTTGATCAGAGTCTCCAGCAGAGTGCGCGCTTCCTGGTAGCGCCCACGTTTCATGGAGTCCATGGCGCGGTCGAAGAGCACCTTGTCAGGCTGCTTGGAGTCGACGTTGGCAAGGGGATTCTGGACCTTGTGATGGCAGCCGCCGGCCAGCAGGAGCATACAGCCGAGCGCAAGGGTGACAATGAATTTTTTAAGCATTCCTACCTCAAATTGATGCAGCGGGAGTTCAGACGCGTTGCAGAGTGGCCTCCCTGGCCATCTTCAGCAGCAGCTGCGTGTTTTCCCTGGGGTTGCCCTTCCCGAAGATTGCATTTCCCGCTACCAGGATCTCAACGCCGGCGCGCACAGCTTCAGTAACAGTGTCCGTGCTGATTCCACCATCGATTTCGATTCGGAAGTCGGTCCTTCCGGCTTCCCTCATCTGGACCAGCTTGCGTACCTTCGCCAGAGTTGAGGGAATGAATTTTTGTCCACCAAAGCCTGGATTCACTGACATCACCAGCACATGGTGCACCATGCCAAGTACCTCGGTGAGCATTTCCACCGGTGTAGCCGGGTTAATCACCACGCCGGCATTCACGTTGTGGCTGCGGATCAGCTCCAGAGTGCGGTGCAAGTGCACGCAGGCCTCCTGATGTACGGAAATCCAGTCAGCGCCTGCATCGACAAAAGCAGGAATGTACAGATCAGGATTTTCGATCATCAGGTGAACGTCGAGGGGAAGCGCGGTTACTTTGCGCAGGGATGCCACCACTGGAGGACCGATCGTGATGTTCGGAACAAAATGACCGTCCATTACGTCAACGTGCAGCACCGTGGCCCCGCCGTCGGCGACCGCACGAACGTCTTCGGCCAGACGGGCAAAGTCCGCCGAAAGGATGGATGGAGCAATTTCGATCAAAAGGCACTCTCTTCAGAGGAGTTACTAAATTCTAACACCGTGAGCTCACCTTCCCGGCTGAAATCATTACTCTTAGCCCTAACGGACACCCACCTTGCCCTTGGGCAAGTTATCTTACTTAGAATGCCTTCGGAGCGGGATTTTGCGCCCCACGTTCGCTGAAACGAGCGCTGATTTATAGTCAGTCAATGGCGCTGGTGGAAATCCGCAACGTCGTGAAAGTCTACAGGACGGAAGGCGTTCTGGGACAGGCGCAACGTGAGGTCAGGGCAGTGAACGGCGTCTCCCTTGATATCCGGTCCGGCGAGACGGTTGGCCTCGTAGGTGAATCTGGATGTGGCAAGAGCACCCTGGGGAGAATGGTTCTGCGCCTCATTGAGCCGACCTCAGGCAGCATTCGGTTTGAAAACCAGGATCTGCTGACCCTTTCTAAACCGGAACTGCGGCGGCTACGGCGGCAGATGCAGATCATCTTTCAGGATCCGTTCGCCTCGTTAAATCCACGAATGAGAGTGGCAGAGATCGTAACCGAGCCGTTGCTGATCCATGAGCCCAGTAAGCGAAGCAAAGCAGAGCTGGGTGAAGCCGCAGCCGAAATGATGCGGGCGGTGGGCCTGGATGAAGCAGCATTGCAACGCTATCCTCATGAGTTTTCAGGTGGGCAGCGCCAGCGCATCGGTATTGCTCGAGCATTGATCCTGCGCCCGCGGCTTGTAATCTGTGACGAGCCTGTTTCCGCCCTCGACGTAAGCGTTGGAGCTCAGATCGTCAACCTGCTTAAGCAACTCCAGCGTGACTTCGGCCTGACTTTGCTCTTCATATCGCATTCCGTGCCGGTGGTGCGCTATCTCAGTGACCGTATCGCGGTCATGCGGCGGGGCGAAATTGTTGAAATCGGCGACACCGAAACGATCACCTCTTCGCCCCAGCATGAATACACTCAAACCCTGATTGAAGCGACCCCTGAGCCTGAATTCATAGCCGGATCCTAGCTGCCCGAACACCGCTAAAATACGCATTGACGCATATTGGCGTTCTGATGGCGCGCGGGGCGGCGTACACTCAAGACCAGCCTCAACACCACAAAGCCAGGGATTTTTGGGGAGTTACTTTTGTCCGGGAAAAGCTCCAGGGCGAAGGATGAAGATGTCCAGACAGGTCTCTGGATATCGCCGCGTCTGGAGGTGAATCGAACCCGCTCATCGAACGAGAATCTTGATGCAGCGACAGGTGCGCGATTCCTGGAACTGGCAGATATCGCTCTCGGCCAGCGCAAACACCACAAATACCAGAATCCGCCTCATGACGCTCTTCCCACTTTGACAAAGAAGAAACCGGTTGCAGAGAAGAAGTCGGGCAATGGCGCCGCTACTGGCGCCCCAAGAAACGTATGCGGCCGTTGAACGTCCGATGTCCCAGGCCAAAGAATGTAAGGAACGTCGGCGAGTTAACGTTATTGTCGACGTTGTTGGCGTTCAGACTGTCGGTGACATTGTCGATCCCAGCTCTCAAAGCCCAACGGTAACCTTTAAGGGTGAATTTTTTTTCAATGGCCGGATTCACAGTCAGGAAATCAGGGAAACGATGAGCGTCAGGCCCTTGAACAAGCCGGTCAAACTCATCAACGGTGCTGAAGGGATAGCCGCTTCTCCACAGCATGGAGCAATAGAACTCAAACCCGCGAAATTTCCAAAAAGAGGGTAACGGATATCCGCCCCATGAAGTGACCTGGTTGGGTGCATCCCAGAGCATGGGCCCGCCAAACTGGGTACCGGTAATCAGGTTGTCGATGGAGAAGTCCAGGGCTTCGTTAGTGCGAGCATGGGAGCGAGTGTAAGAGAACGAGAATGGGTATCCGCGCTTGAGCTCCTTGCGCACGGTAACCTGAATTGCATCGTACCGGTCCTCTCGCTGGCCCTCCAGAATGTATGATCCGTTTGGCTGCTGCTCCCAGGCCCAGATTCCTTTGCCATCTTTCTTCAGGTAATCCAGACGGCCGTAGATGCTCCACGGCAGGCGCCGCTCGATCCCTGCGCTGAAGTTCACAAAGCGCGGCAAGCTGAGCAGCGAAGGATCCGCAATGAAGTTCGCGTTGATGGTAAACGGCACCGGGACGAACAGCATTTCATCCGACCGGCTTCCTTGAAGGGACTGGCTATATACATTCAGGTTTGACCGGTCGTGATAAATGCCGACTCCGGCCGTTATCTTGGTTTCACTTGCCTTGGCCAGAAGAGCCGTTCCGGCGATTCGGGGCGAGAAAACGTCGCGATTCAGGAAGCTGTCCCGGTCCCAGCGCGCGCCAGTTTCAATGACCATTCGCGAAAAAGGCAGCCACCGGTCCTGTACGTATGCGCCTGTTTCCACCGTGCTTAAACTGAAAAACGGGGCTGGAGTATTGCTGAATGTTACCGTTCGCAACGCCAGACCTGTGTCGTCCTGAAAGAGAATCGGGCGGCGAGTCAAGTCGCCGTGGAAGACGATCCGGTCCGTCTGCCCACCGACCGTGAACTGATGTGCTCCCAAAAGATGCCAGGGCCGCAAATAGAGATTGGCGAATGCCTGGGCTCGCGTGGAAAAGTTCTGGTTATCCAGATAGAAATTCCCGGAACGGCCCGAGGGCCTCAGTATCCAGGGAGCGTCACCCATGGCGGGGTTGTCATTCTTTGTCCGATGAAAGCCTGTACCGAACTCGAACAAAGTCTCCTTTGCCACCGTGATCTGGTCTTTCAAGCCGACGAAATAGAGCGACTGGTGAGCGTTGAAGGTGGTTGGAATGGGGTCGAACGGTGAAATGTTCAGGTGCTCGCCGTTGAAAAGGTTAACCAGGGCGGTAGTAGTAAGGACGTTTCCCGGCGCAAGATTCATCCGCAGGCGTCCGAGATCGGCGATACGCCAGGTTGTGCCGGTGTTGGCTCCGTCGGGGAGTTCCTTGACGATGTTGAGGTCATTTTCGCCCTCGTGCGACACATCGAACCACACCTTGTCACGAACGACAGGGCCCGAAACATAAGCGCGAGGCGTCCAATTGTTGAGATGGAAGCCGTTCACATTCTGAAATGTAGGAACGAAGTCCGTGGCATTGTAACGGAGCTTGTTATCTCCGTCCTGGATCTCCATGTCAGTCAGTCCACCTGAGCCCTTGCCAAACTGTGCGGAATAGCGGCTGCTGCGCACCTCGATGCGCCGCAGCACGTCAGGATTCATGCGAACACCAAGAGACCCGCTCGCCGGCTGGCTGACCTCAAATCCATCCATGTAATCCTGAATCTGCTGTGTGCTGGAGCCGCCGACATGGATTTGCCCGGAACTGTCCGCCAGTACACCGGGGATAAAGGGCAGCACGTTGCGATAATCGCGCGTGGAAGGGTAAGGAATGTTGGTGATGTCTTCCTGTGTGATGGAATGCGCGGAGGAAGTCTGCTCGGGATCGATGGGAGATGGGCGGGCCTCCACTTCAACTTCTTCGCGGTACTCTCTGACCGCCTGGAGTCGCACCTCGACCGGAAGCTTCTGCCCGGTAATAATTTCTACTTTCTCCAGGACTACTGGGTAGAAGGAGTCACGCTCTACGACGAGCCGGTAAGGTCCGGGATGGAGTCCCTGTAATGAGACCGTGCCGGTTGGCAAGGTACGTTCACGAGTAATGACTTTGCCGTTTTGCTCGAGGGTTATAAGAGCCGCGGAGATCGGCTGACCGTTTGGGCCCAGAACCGTAACAGTCAGGGTCCCGGAAGGGGCCTGGGGATGTGCCGGAACAAAGAGACAGAAAAGTGTGACCAGGGCGGAGAGCCGCCAAATGCGGGAAACAAGATGGTGCACCCAATTCACGAATGAAGACCAGCCACACAGGCCTGCGGCGGAACAACGACTTAGCTCGATTGTAGCCGCAATTCTGGTTGATGCACAGGCCAGCGGTACATGCCCATTTCGGCGGCCGAGCGGGTCCTCTTATTCGTTGGTATGCGGTGCGGATTCCACCACGATCGGCTGAGGCTTCCGCTGTTCCGGTTTGGATTCCGGCTTAGGTTCAGATGGGCGCTGGCGCTCGTCGAACTTTCCGAAGATCATCTTGCCGGCCGTGGTCTGCAGGACCGAGGTCACGGCGATATCCACATTCTTTCCTATCAGTTTGCGCGCGTTGTCGACCACCACCATGGTGCCATCGTCGAGGTAGGCGACACCCTGGTTGTACTCCTTGCCCTCCTTCAGGATGAATACGCGCATAGTCTCGCCGGGCAGCACAATGGGCTTAAGGGCGTTCGCCAGCTCATTGATGTTCAGGACTTCCACACCCTGCAGCTGAGCGACCTTATTCAGGTTGAAATCGTTGGTGATGATCTTGGCTTCGTAAACCTTGGCCAACTCAATCAGTTTAAGGTCGACTTCCCGAACGGTTGGAAAATCGTCTTCCACAATCTGAACATTCACGTTGGAAATCTTCTGCAGCCGCTGCAGGATATCGAGGCCGCGCCGCCCTCGATTGCGCTTGAGAGAGTCGGCCGAATCGGCTACCAACTGCAGTTCCCGTAATACGAACTGCGGGATCACCAGCATGCCTTCCATGAAACCGGTTTCCGCGATATCAGCTATGCGGCCGTCAATAATGACACTTGTATCCAGGATTTTGAAACTCTTGCGGCCCTGCTTCTCTGCACCGAAAATGCCGCCTAGCGCTGCAAGGTTCAGAAGGTCCCCTTTGTTAGCTCCGACCACCAGGCCAACATAAGACATTAGCAGCATGACCATGAGCTGCATGAAGCGCTGGGTTTCCGGATGGGTGATGCTGTTCTTCAGCACCACGCTGAACAGGTAGGCTCCCAAGATTCCGAGAATGCTGCCGATTACAGCTCCGATCAGCCGTTTCAAGCTCATGGTCCGGAGCCGGATTTCAAACAGGACCACGACAGCGCTCATGAGGATGCCCGCGCCCAGGGCAGGGAGTCCGGAAAGGCCAAAGGGATGAAGAAACCAGCAGGCTGTAGTAACTACTGCAATAAAAATGAGACGAATCAGCAACAGGTCCATAACGGGACCCTCCCCACCGGGGGCTGCAACAAAGAAAAGGTAGAAAGAAAAAACCGCTAATAAAAATCCAGAATACCGATTTTAAGCAGCGGCCCCCAAAAGCACAGTTCAGTAACCCGGAAATATGAAAATAAGGAAATCCCACTCCGGGAAAATGTTCGGCTCAGTATACATCAGCCAGCATACCTCGGAGTGGGTGTTCCAAGTTATCTCCCAAGTAAACAGAGTGGCTGTCCTTTATTGTTGACCTGACAAACAGCAGCAGGCATTTTGGAAAGGAGCAGCAGATTTCATTCTTCTCTCCAGTAAGTTTGTTTCACTCACAAGTTGGCCGAAGCAGATGAGCGGCCTGAGAAGCCGGCGCTGATTGTCTCGGGGGAGAATAAGCGCCGGTTTCGTTTCATGACGTACGCCAGCAGCTTCGAACTTAGCGGCTCTCGACGTTTGCCATCAATTCATCGTAGTAGTCGATCAGGGCGCGCTTCGGTTTCTCCTTGAGTCCTTTCAGGGGAACATGGACTTCCGCAGGGGTATCGCCCACTACTGTAACCAATCCCAGCCTTGCCACCCGGCCAGGGCTCAGTTCCAGGTAAACCGGAACCAGCATGGCAAAGTTCTTGCTCACACCGGCCTGGCTCAGCTTGAAATTCAACACCACATTTCCTTCGGCATCATTCGTGAAGGTGTGTTCAAAGCGGTAGGAGGGGAATTCGGTTCCGTAAACGAACTCGTCGAAGAACCAGTCCATTTTGTGGTTGTGGTCCACGTCCATATCCGGAGTCATATGCTTTTCCAGGATGGCCTTGAAATCTTCGGTGCTGGCAATCCGGTTCGCATAGGTTTTGGTGAAGTCGTGCATCATCGCCTTGAATCGGGCATCCGGATCGCCCTGGCGCTCCTGCATCATGAAGCGGATCATCTGCAGAATGTAGGCGCCCTTGGGATACAGAAGTCGCCGGCCGATATCGAACCCGCTCCTGGCGTTGGAAAGCCGGTACCCGAGCGTGACCGGCCCGACATCAATCGGCCGCCTGCCTTCTTTGTTGCGTTGCAGCATCAGCTCGCGCTCATCGGCCCAGAACTTGTGATACTCGTCCAGATTTTTCTGACCGTAGACGTATTGCAGGAAGAGAGAGGCTGACATGTCGGCGAACCCCTCGCTCATCCACTGGTCGCGATAAGAGTTGAACCCTACCGTGTGTCCCCACCATTGGTGGGCGATTTCATGTGGACCAACAACCTTGAAGTATCCATGGGCATCGTCAAATCCGATCTGGTGTCGCACAGTGCTGTCAAAAAAATAGGTAATCGGCAGGTACACCAGTCCCGGCCACGATTGTCCAAAATTGGCGGCAGTCTGCTGCGTCATGGCGAGGCGTTTGTAGGGCGCCTCACCAAAAAAATCGGTATAAATTTCGACTGAGAGCTCGGCTTCTCCCATAGCCTTCTTCATCATGCCAACGGTGTTCATGTTCCCGAGAGTGTCCATGGTGCGCAATCCTGCCTGCTCAGCGAGGTCGCCCATGTGTTTCAGCCCTTCGACCACGTCCGGGGGATTTGGATTCGCGAAGGTCTCGAATAAGTAATCGAGCTTGCCCGGCTTACCTTCATCGCGCTTGAAGTTCCCAAAGTTGAAGCCGGCTACTGCCTGGGGCAGGTCCGCAGACCACTTCGTGATGGTTTCACTTCCCTCATCGATCTTCTTGATCATCTTCCCGGTCGCGACCATCGTCATGCCTTTAGGGACATGGAAGGTCATGGCAAAAGTGGAGTAGCTGCCAAAACCCTGGCTCGGATACCAATCCTCGCGCGCGACAGGATAGTAGTTTCCGCCGCCTTCGTTGCTAATGGCGTCTTTACCGGCGTATGAGGTCATGATGGTGTACTGGTCGCCCTGCTTCAATTCGGCAGGGAGCACCACGGCAAAGTCAGCGTCCTCGTTTTTGTCTTCCTGGATAAATCCCAGTGACGAGCCATCAAGGCCCTTCACCGACTCCACTCGAAGAGTCGGAAATAGATCGAATGGAACCACTCGCACACCCGTTTTGCTGGCCACGAACGTTGTTTTTGCCGTGCCGCGCATAAAGGCGTTCTTCTGAATCGTGATATCGAGCTCATGATGTGTGACGTGCACCGACTTGTTCAGTTCATCGCTGTTGGCGCTGTGGTTCGTGTACTCGCTTGCGAGATGAAAGCCGGCCCAGATGCCGAAGCGGCTGTCATCCCACACGAAGAGCGAGACCTCCTCCGGGCTGACCTGGTAGGCGCCTTCGGGATCGATATCCAACATCAGTTTGTCACTGTATCTCTTGCCCTTGATGAAGGCTGTGAACTTGCCGCCTGGTGCGGAACTCAGCACATCTTCGAGCAGGCGGGCGGAGAGGTTGTACCTGATCTTCTTTTTGAGCTGCTGTTGTATATCGTTAAGCAGCCCCGCGGCTTCGGCATCAGGCTGTCCGCCAGGCTGAGCAGCTTTGCGCAACTCGGCCTCAGTGCCATCACTGAAACGAAACACAGCGCTGGAGAACTGTTCCTCGAAAGGCTGTCCTTTGGTCAGGATTGCCAGGTTCCGCTTTTCCACTACAACCGGCGGGACAAGGCTGAACGTCGCATCGCCGTGAAATGTTGCTCCGGTGATCTTGCCATTGACTGGTTCAAGCAGCGTGAACACACCACTGTGAAAGACAAATGTGGCTGCGTCACGCTTCAACTGCAGGTCTTTGACGGAGATTGTTTCCTGCCCCGGATGGATGTTCCTGAGCTTGACGTAAGTGGCATCGCTATTGGGTGCGATTGATGCCGGGCTGGTTGATGACTGAGCTGAACTAAGGTGACCAAGGATTACGAGCAATGAAAGCAGCGCGAAATGGCGCATTCGTGCGGAGCTCCTCTGCAGAAGGTGAGCGGGGGAGTTCATTATGCTTCAAAATGTAAAGTAGCTCAACAAATTCGTTGCAGATGCTCGCGATCGCTGAGGGCTGTTCGGAGTATTCGGAAGCAACCTTAATGGGTTACGGTTACTCTCTGAACAACAGTAATGTTGCGGTCCTCGTTCCCAGTATGCGACATTACCCATTCGCCTGCCTATGGGGTGCCCGGAGGGTGCCAAATCTGAAAGGGCACCGGCAATAACTGAAATGGCAAAAAAACCAAAAACCCGGACTTATGAAGAAGCGCTGGCATGGCTGCGCGATAACGCCTTTGACATTCTGGAAGCGCCCGGCACGCAGAATCGCGTGTTTCTGAAAAAGCTGAACTGTTCAGCCGCAATCGAGAAGGCCGGTGAGGACGGAGTGCGCCTGTTTGCCAAACCCGGATATCTGATCGGCGGCGAGATTTCCCGCCTGATTGACAAGGGCTACCAGAAGTTCCTGAAGACGACCAAAACCGAGGTTCCCGCCACAGCTGACCACTTGAAAGCGCTGCACCAGTTTTCGGAAGAGCTGCGCGAAGCGCTGGGCGATGTAAGCCTTTACAACGAGTCGCTGGGCACGGTAAGCGACCGTTACGTTTATGACCGCGTGAAAGACCGCGATCTGCCTGAAGCACAGCGTCCACAGCGCGCCTGGGAAGCACCCCAGCCGACCGGCAACAAACGGGCTTAACCCCTTCAACTCGCATCCAGAAAACGCGCCGATCCCATGGGTTACCGTTCCTTCCCTGCTTGCGTTTTGACAAACCATTTTCGCGCTCCTAGACTTTTGTTCCGACCGAGGATTCAACTCACAAAGGAGAACAGTCATGGTATGTCAAGCGGTCCGGCTCCTGGTGATTGCCCTTGCGTTCACGTTGTTTGCGGATAGCGCGGTGGCGCAGACCAGTGGTGACAAGAAATCCTCCCCTGCAGGCACCCAGTCAGACACAAAGAAATCCGGCGGAGAATCAGGAAAAAACGGCAAGCTGGTGGACATCAACTCAGCGAGCAAAGAAGAGCTCACAGCACTCCCCGGAATCGGCGATTCCTATTCACAGAAGATCATTGACGGCCGCCCTTACAAGGGCAAACGTGATCTGGTCACAAAGAAGATTGTCCCACAGGCGACCTATAACAAGATCCAGAACATGATCATCGCGCACCAGGCGGATACCGGGAAGAATGACAGCAAGGGAAAGAAGGGCAGCGGCTCGACGACCCCCAAATAGCTACCCTGTTTTTGACATTTGCTAACGAACTACCTAGACTGCTAGTCCCGTAGGGTTAGCAGTCTATTTTTTGCTCCAAGGAGAAAGAAAGATGATGCGGAATTTTGTGCGTGTGTTCGCGATTGCATGCGCGCTCACCTTGTTTGCGGGGACCAGTTTCGCTCAGGCAAGCGGTTCCAAGAAGGGCAGCACCAGCTCCGCTGACCAGAGCAGCAGCACGACGAAGAAGAGCAGTTCGAAAGCAAAACTCGTGGATATTAACTCGGCCTCCAAGGACGAGTTGACCGGTGTAGGTTTTGACGACGCGACCGCTCAAAAAGTGATTGACGGCCGTCCATGGGCAAACAAGAAACAACTTGTTTCCAAGAAGGTTGTTGACCAGGCCACCTATGACAAAGTAAAGGACAAGATCATTGCCCACGGCGGCACAAAGAAGAGCAGCGACACGAGCAAGAAGAGTGACACTAGCAAGAAGTAGCTCGGTTGCTATGAAGTTCCGGAGGCGTCCTTCCGTGGGCGCCTCTTCTTCTTGACGGGCTTCCCCACTTCCCAATGGACCTGGAAAACCTGGACAGGCTCGGTGCGCCCTTTTACGCGCAGAGCGGCGAGTTTCTCCACCTTGAATTTGTCCGCCAGCTCGGTGGCCACCGATTCTGAAATCAGGATCTGTCCTCCAGTCGCGCAATCGATCAGTCGTGAAGCCGTGTTGACTGTGTCGCCAATGACCGTGTAATCAAGCCTTCGGGGCGATCCAATGTTGCCGGCCACTGCAATGCCGGCATTGATCCCGACGCCCACTTCCAGTTCAGGCCAGCCGCGAGCGGCAGCATCGCGATTCATCTCGAGCACCAATCGCTGGATCTGTATAGCGGCCTCCACGGCATTGGACGAGTCATTGCCCTTCGAGATCGGAGCGCCAAAGACGGCCATCACGGCGTCGCCCATGAACTTGTCCACGCTGCCGTTGAAATCAAAAATTACATCCGTGACTCGCGTGAAAAATTCGTTCAGAATTTCGACGACGCGTTCCGGAGGAAGCGTTTCGCTCAGCCGGGTGAAGCCGCGGATATCAGCGAAAAGCACGGTAACTTTCTGATTCGCCCCGCCTAATCGAATGTCCGGGTTTTCCGCCACCATCGCGGCAACCTCCGGCGAGAGAAACCGCTCGAGTGCGAGCCGCTGCTCCATTTGCTGCGCGATTTTCTGGTGGGCGAGAGCGTTATCGATTGCAGCACCTGCCTGCGCCGCCATGAGCGAGAACACGTTCAGCTCTTCCTGCGTGAACGCGCCGGCCTTTTCCATGTTGTCCACGTAGAGAACGCCGAAGAGGTGGTTGGTCCCAAGCAATGGCGCGCACATGGCGGAGCGCAGGCCGGATATCTTCATGCTTTCGCTGCCGCTAAAACGATCATCGGCGGTTATATCATCGATCAGGATTGGCTGGCGCTCCTTGCGGATGCTCTCCAGGACTTTGTTGCTCAGGATGATTTGGGGTTGAACGCCGGATTCCGGCGGATTGCGGTAAAGAACTTCGCTCTGGTGCGCCATTTCGCCGGCATCGTCGAAGAGCATTACAAAGCCGCGCTCCACCCCTTCAATTAAGGAAGCAAGAGTGATCACCTGGCGGCTGATGTCGTCAATCGAAAGTTTGGAGTTGAGCGCCTTGCCTGCTTCATAAAGCACCGTCAGCAGATAGTTCTCTCTCTCCAGTTTCCGGACCCGGTACGCGAGTTCATCGGGCGCTTCCTGAAAGTCGCTGCGAGCAATCCGCGCGGGACGCGGTGGTACCTGCCCGGTTCGACCATGCATGATTTCGTTGAAGGTGGAAGGCCACTCTGCCTTGCGCACCTGGATGCCTCTTTCGTCCACGTTCTCCAGGCGCAATTCGTACTGCCCCAGATAGAGGACGTCACCGCCCTGAAGGCGGCTTTCTTCTTCAATGCGGTTGCCGTTGACCAGTACACCATTCGTGCTGCCGCGATCGGCGACAAAAATACCATCATCCCGGATCTTGATGACGGCATGAAACCGGCTTACGCCGGCATCATTCAGTACCAGATCGTTAGCATTGCCCCGACCGACGGTGAAGATCGGCTTGGTGAGTTCAAGGACGCCGCGCTTGCCGTCCGGAGAAGAGATGATGAGCCTGGCCATAGACAACAGTCAGTTGCAGCTTCACTGCTTTTCCAGTATCTCATCCACGCTGATGATCTTGCCTTCCTGCACCTTCACATTCCGGTGCACTGGCTTGTAACCCTCAAGCTCGAGGACGATGCTGTATACGCCCGGCTCAGCCGGCCAGCGCGCGTTGCTCTTCCTGGGTGCGACTTTCCCATCGACAATGATCGTTGCCCCTTCGGGCTCGGTGCGTACATGCACCAGACCCTTACCCTCGGGTACCGTATCCGATCCGAAAATACGGCGCAGGATCGTGGGGCTGGGCACCGTGGCAGACTGCTGGTTCAGACTCAGCAGCACCGGCGAGAAACTTTGGGTTTGCCCTTCTGCCAGCGTCTCGTCCGCCGTTGCATCTTTGAAGCCGGCTTTGCGGACCACGACGCGATGGATGCCTTTTTCAACCGTAATCTGGGCTGGAGTGACCTGGCCTGAATCCTTCCCGTCAATCCAAACGTTGGCTCCGGCAGGGTTGCTGGTGATCACCAGCGTCGAAACAGCAGGGACGAGCTCGGCTGAAAGCTGGATGCTCTTGCCGGCGACTGATTCTGCCGCCATCGACTTCTGCAGGTATCCGGCCTTGGTGAAGATCAGCGTGTGATAACCGGCAGCAAGATGCGATGCAGTGAACGGAGTCACCCAGTTGGGTTCGCTCCAGCCGTCGATTTCCACCTTCGCTCCGACTGGCTTCGAGGAGAACACCAACTCGCTTTGCTGTGTGTAAACCTGATTTGGCGAACTTGTGGCCTTCACCGGACTCTGGTGTGGCTGTGAAGGCAGAGCAGGCGCATTAGCGGTCGTGGTGGTCGGAGACGGCTTGCCTGGCTTCACATATTTCACCATGGTGTCGCGGGCGATCACGGCGTCAGGTGATGGCTTGGGAACTGCCGACGCAGCTGCTGCGGCGGCTGCAGCTTCAAAATCTTTGCGCTGCTGCTCTTCCAACTGCTGGCGCAGACGCGCCTGCTCTTCCGCCGCGCGACGTAATGTAATGCGGTGACGAACATAACCGAAGGCGCCGAGCGAACATCCCAGCAACACGACGCCGGCGATAATCGTGGTCAGGTTCTTGCGGGTAAGCTTCCAGCGGGAGAAATCGAACTTCAGGTTCGGCCGGCGAAACGGAACAGGGTTCTTCTTCTCCACAGGCTCAGGCTTGGGTGCGCGCACCGTGGCTCCAGCCACAAGTTTCAGAGGCAGAACAAGGGTCTTTTCATGGGCCTGTGCAGCCGCAACTCCCGCACCGTTGCCGTTGCCGTTAGCGGGATTCGCGGCCGCGTTCAAAGCGCCGGCGTTAAACACAGAAGTGGGCTGCATCGGGGCGCCGGCTACTTTGTAGTTTTCCAGGTCATGAATCAGATCAGCCCCGGTCTGGTAGCGCTCGTCAGGCGACTTGGCCAGTGCCTTGGTGACGATGGCACTCAAACCGGGATGGACAGTAACGTCAAGATC
The DNA here is from genome assembly GCA_036258095.1 of Candidatus Angelobacter sp. GTDB lineage: Bacteria > Acidobacteriota > Terriglobia > Terriglobales > Acidobacteriaceae > Angelobacter. The sequence continues at coordinate 51,635 of DATAEJ010000216.1, forward strand.
ACGTGGCGCGATCGGGTTTTCATTTACGATTTTGTAAATGATTGTGGTGACGTTCTGGCCCACGAATGGCTTTTCTCCCGTCAGCATTTCGTACAGGATTACGCCGAAACTGAACAAGTCGCTGCGTCCATCCAGCGGCCTGCCCTTCACCTGCTCTGGAGACATATAGTTCGGCGTGCCCAGCACCTGGCCGGTTGAGGTCATGCTGCCCCCGGCCTTGGCAATGCCGAAATCCATGATCTTCACCGTGCCGTTGGCCGTAATCATGATGTTTGCCGGCTTCACGTCACGATGAACGATCCCGTGCAAATGCGCGTAGTCCAGGCCGCGGCATATCTGCCGCGAATACTGGATCACGTCTTCCGTGGGAAGAATCTGCTGTTGGGCCAGCAGTTCATGAAGCGTGGTGCCTTCAATGAACTCCATTGCGATATAGAAAATCCCGCCCTGCTCACCCGCGTCGTAAATGGTGACGATATTGGGATGGCTGAGCACGCCGGCGGCCCGAGCTTCATTCTGGAAACGGCGCACCATGTCGGCGGTCTCGAGTCCGTGGACGTCGAGACGCAGAGTCTTCAGCGCGACGGTGCGGCCAATGGTGGGGTCCTTGGCCTTATAGACCACACCCATGGCTCCGCGGCCCAGTTCGCCGGTGATTTCGTATCTGCCGACCGTTTCTACAAGCATGAGGGCTTTACTCTTCTCTGACTCTGTGGCGCCCTTGGCTTTCAAATGGTTAGACTTAGTCGCTGTCTTGGTGCTGGAAGACACGACTTCTGGTGAGTTGAAAATAACCTTGCCCTTTGCCGGGGTCAATGTACCTTTTCACTGAGAATGTGACTTTGGTAAGCACCCCGATTCTTAGGCCGGAGAAGATTCAATGATGACCACCCATACCGTTATCGGACCGTGGGCTCCGATTTCCAAGTTGTTGATTTCATTGCTGCTGTTCGGTGCGCTTGGATCCAGGGAAGCGTCTCAAGACACCACCCAAAAACAGATTTCTGGCGAGCAGCGCCAAGAAGCGATCAATCGCATTGAACAGGCGGTAAAGCACGTTCTCCTGTCCCAAGTGGAAGCCTGGAACAAAGGTGACCTGGAAGGCTATATGCAGGGGTACTTGCGTTCGCCCGACCTCACGTTTTTCTCCGGTGGAACGGTCACTCAGGGCTGGGAACCGACACTGGAGCGCTATCGCAAGCGTTATCAGAGCGGCGGTAATGAAATGGGTCACCTCGAATTTCAGGACCTTCAGGTTGAACCTTTGGGAGCGAAGTCAGCGGTTGCGACCGGCAAGTGGGAGCTGACAATGCGCGATGGCAAGAAACCACACGGATTGTTCACTCTCATTTTCCGCCAGACAGAGCAAGGCTGGAAGATTATTCACGATCACACTTCCAGCGCGGAATGAGTTGAAGTGGTGCGTTACTTTTTATCGCGGCTTAAGGTGCGCTGAAGCTCCCGATAAACGGCGCTTCTTGAAAGACCGGTTTCCTTTGCCAGTAGTTTCATCGCGGCTTTCTCATCTAGGTGCTGCTCCGCCATGAGCTGTTGCAGTCTCGTTCGGAGGTCAGTGGCTGCGGTCACCTGCTGATCGGATTCAGCTTTGCCGACCAGCAGCGTGATCTCGCCTTTCAACTCACGCTGGTTCGCCATTTCCAGCAGTTCGCCGGCGCTGCCGCGCAGAAACTCTTCATGGATTTTCGTGAGCTCGCGCGCGATGACGATTTTGCGCTGCGGTCCGAGCACCTGCACGATGTCAGCCAGAGCCTCACGGATGCGATGCGGCGCTTCATAAAAAATCGCGGTGTGTTCGATGTGCTTCAGGTTTTCCAGGGCCGTTCGTCGCTGTCCTGATTTGGCGGGAAGAAAGCCACGGAACTCGAATGCATCTGTTGGCAATCCACTTGCTGCCAGTGCCGTGATCACTGCTGCAGGTCCGGGGATCGGCACAACCGTGATTCCGCTTTGGATGGCCAGCGTAATGAGCCGGTATCCGGGGTCGGAGATTCCGGGCATGCCGGCGTCAGAGACCTGCGCCACAGCAGCACCCTCTCGGAGCCGCTGAACCAGCTCTTCCGCTCGCGCCTGCTCGTTGTGCTCGTGATAGCTGATCACCTTTCCCGAAATGCTGTAATGGTCCAACAGCTTGCGCGTTTGGCGTGTGTCTTCGCACGCGATCAGGTCGGCTTCCCTTAATACGCGTACGGCGCGGAAAGTGATGTCCTCAAGGTTGCCGATGGGAGTGGCAATCACGTAAAGCACACCCTTTGGAGCAGATTGCGTCATTTTCAAAAGTTTAACCGAGCAGCAGTTTCGGGTTCCCTGTTGCAAGCATCTCAAGTTTCTTTACTAAGGAGGAATCCATGAAACTGGAAAGCCTGCAGGAACTCTTCGTGGAGGAATTGCAAGACCTGTATTCAGCCGAGAACCAGATTATTGAAGCATTGCCAGACATGATCGAGGAAGCATCTTCGCCCGAGTTGAAGAAAGCGTTGAACGATCACCTGGAACAGACACGCGGTCAGGTGAAACGGCTCGATCAGATTTTCGATCAGCTGAAGGGCGTGGATCGCGAAGACAAGAGTTGCAAGGGCATGGAAGGAATCATTGAGGATAACCAGGAGCTGCTTGAGACCGATGCCGAGCCCGAAGTGCTGGATGCAGGCATGATCGCCGGCGCGCAACGCGTGGAGCATTATGAAATCGCCGGCTACGGCACGGTCCGCACGTATGCTCAGTTGCTCGGCCGCAAAGAGTGGGCGCAGCTTCTTGAACAGACATTGCAGGAAGAGAAACAGGCAGATCAGTTGCTCAACCAGTTGGCTGGCCGGATCAATATCGAGGCCAAAGCTGCCTAAATCGTAAGTTGTTATCGCCAGCACCTTTGACCCATTCACGTCCAAAGACGCGGACGTGAATGGGCTCAGCTCAGCCAGTGTTGCGCGTTGACGCTTCACCCCAACCCCTCCTAGAATCAGCAGAGACTACCTTTCTTCTTATTCAGTAAAGGAACCATTGAGCCGTGCCGATTTACGAGTACGTGTGCAAAAAGTGTCATCACAGGTTTGAAAAAATCCAGAAGTTTTCTGATCGCAAGATCAAGAAGTGTCCGGAATGTGGCGGTCCGGTGGAACAGGCAATTCACGCGCCGGCTGTGCAGTTCAAGGGCACAGGCTGGTATGTGACCGACTACGCCAGAAAATCCGGCGACTCGAAAGACAGCTCCGAGAAATCCGACAAAGCAGAGAAGCAAGAAACCGCAAGTACGTCAAAGGAAACGCCATCAGCTTCCAAGGATGGCTCAACCTCCAAAGAAAAGAGTGACGACAAACCCAAGAAGTCGCACAGCAAAAAGCACGACTAGCGTTAAGCAGCTCTCTTCTGTTGCGCGAGCGGCGACTCACCAAACCGGGCGAACAAATCAGCCGGCCCGCGAAACACCGTCATACAACCTGCCTCCCGCAGCTCCTGCTCCGTCCAGCCGCCGCTGAGAACACCGATGCAGGCAATGGAAATCGCCGCAGTAGCCTGCGCATCGTAAGGCGTATCTCCAATGGCGACCACCTGTTGCGCCGGCGGATTGCCCAGCTTCTGCATCGCTGCCGCAAAGATATCTGGATGCGGCTTGCTTCGCTCGGCATCATCGGACGACGTGTCATGCTCCACCAGCTTTTCGATGCCCAACAGCTTCTCGTAAACGTCAACTTCATCTTGTTTGGCTGACGAAGCCAATACAACGCGCGTTCCCTGCTCGCGAATTCGTTGAAAAAGTTCCGGGACCATGGAAAGCGGCTTGATCAGCTTCATGTACTTGCGTTTGAATAGATCGCCACGGAACTGCTCCAGCTCTTCACCTTGCTGCTTCAGGTCTCCAGGCGAAAGCAGCGTCTTCAGCAGCTGATCTCCTCCTTTTCCGATCTGCCGTCGCACGCGTTCATAACTCACCTCGTGATCGAAATGACGCAACGCTTCCTGCCACGCCATCGCATGAATGTCGACAGAGTCAGTGAGTGTTCCGTCAATGTCGAAGATTACCGCAGTAAGTCCCGCCATGTATCGGGCCTAGGCGGCTTTCTTGCGACTCGAAGAAGACTTCTTCGAAGGCACTTTCTCGCCTTTCTGGCGCGCCTTGGAAAGCCCGATCGCAATGGCCTGCTTGCGATTCTTCACCTTGTGCTTGCCGCTGCGCATGTGATGCATCTCAGTCTTCACTTCCTGGCCGGCCTTCTTCGAGTACTTGCGGCCGCTGGATTTCTTTTTCGAACTCGACTTCTTCTTCGAACTCGATTTCGATCTGCCTGAGCTCGACGATCTGCTCGAGCTGGATTTCTTGCGCGAGGATTTCTTAGTTGCCATCAGTCCACCTCATGTACATAGACGTTCTCACCGTGCTCGCAGGTTGGCAGCACGCAACCCCGCGCCCCCTCTGCGCAGACGTTACAATGAACTACGTGGCAGAAGTGAAGACGGCAATTCGCCTCACGGAGCAGGTCAAGGCCGCGGGTTGAGCGAGCAAGCTGAGTCCGGCGGCGCTGGACGCGGTGCTTGGGAAACTTGCCCGGCAACATGACCCCAACGTGCTGGTCGGCTTTGATAAAGCCGACGACGCCGGCGTGTACAAAATTGGCGCCGAGCAGGCGCTGGTGCAAACCGTCGATTTCTTCACTCCCATCGTTGACGATCCCTTTACCTTCGGCCAGATCGCCGCAACCAACTCGCTGAGCGACATCTATGCCATGGGCGGCCGTCCGCTGAGCGCGCTCGCCATCGTCTGCTTCCCTGACAAGGGCGATCTTGAAATTCTCGAGCGCATCCTTGCCGGCGGACTCTCAAAGATGATGGAAGCCGGCTGCGTCGTCATTGGCGGCCACAGTGTACGCGATCCCGAAATCAAATTCGGCTACTCCGTCACCGGGATGATCCATCCTGACCGCGTCTGGACCAACTCCGGTGCGAAAGTCGGCGACCGGCTCATCTTCACCAAGGCGCTCGGCACCGGCGTGATCTCTACCGCAATCAAAAAAGGTGAAGCCAAACAGGAGTGGATCGATGCCGCCACACAATCCATGACCACGCTTAACGCCAAAGCCGCGCAGGCGGCCATCGCCGGAAAATTCGAGATCCACGCCGCAACCGACATCACCGGCTTCGGCCTCGTCGGGCACGCTCGTGAAATGGCCCAGGGCAGCGGCGTGAGCCTGCGCATCCAGGCGGATCAAGTGCCGGTCTTGCCTGGCGCGCTCGATTGCATTCGCGCCAAATTCATTCC
>DATAEJ010000217.1:0-7377 GCA_036258095.1 Candidatus Angelobacter sp.
TGTCGAACACAAGGGCATCCGTCGTTTCCGCTAAAATGGGTTTTGCCCAGCATCATTCTTTTATCCAGCTGCTTTGCCCCTTCGAGTCGACCATGTGCCCTGAATCTCCAGGACCGGGGAAATACCCACCGCTCGGCATGGCTCTATCCTTAATATAGGGAGTGTTTCGCGTGCGCGGGGTGTCGAAGGGCCCGCGCTGTGAAAAAGGACTTTGGGAGAATTGCTGGTGGATCCTCTCCCGGAAACGGTGATTGGTTCCGGCGACAAGATTCGCGTATTCGGGCTACCGGAACAGATTCGGAACTTTACGCCGGCTGCGGGCCTGAAGAAGGCCGTTTGATGCGAGGCCCTGCCGGTCCTGGATTCGCGCGAAGCTAAATCTTGCCCGATGGAAAGTTGACAGTTTGAAGGATGGCTCGCTCGAAGTTTATACGGCCCAATGGGGTTCGTTGTGTTTGTGATTGCCATGCTGGCCCCGGATCTCGGCGTTTTTCAACTCATGCCCATGAGCCCTCGATTCGCGAAGCAATCCAATAAAGCATAACCTGGGTGGCGCTCGCGCCGCTGTTCAATCTGGGAATGTACCTGTGGTTCGGGCGGCAAGTGGCGCTTGAGTTTTTTACCGGAATTTTCTACTTTGCACAAAACAGGAAGTTTCTAGTTTCCATTGACACACCTCTCTCAGGCTTGACCTCACGAATGGGAAAAGCTAGGCTACAGAAAAGGCCCCAAGTTAGGTTGTGTCGCAATGTCTTCCATTTCCTCAGGAGCGCTCGCTGACTTTTCCCATCCCATCGCCACTCTAAAAACAGGCGCATTTCGCTTTTCGCGACAAATGCAACGTTTTGCTTCTCCCGAGTGGCGCTTTCGAATCAATCCCTATTGGCTGGCGGTTCTGAGCCCACTCTTCGGTTTTGCCCTTCGGCTAGCCATTGATCCGTGGCTCGGCGATCAGATGCCCTACATCACGTTTCTTGTGGCGGTCGCACTCGTTGGCTTGTTCGCAGGCGTCGGCCCTTCGCTGCTGGCCACCGGCTTGGGCGCGGTGATCGCTTACTGGTGCTTTGTTTCTCCACGACATCACTGGGGTTTCCAGGGAGTGAGCGATGCCGCGGGGTTCTTTTCCTATCTGGCTGCGGCTCTCGGCATCGTGTTGCTGACAGGGGCTCGTAAAAAAGCATACGCCCAGGCGGAACGGCGCTTGCACGAGCAACTCGCGGCAGAGGGCAAGCTGCGCGATGCGCAAAAAGTGTTTCAGCTCTTTATGGACAATCGGCCCGGGTTCAGTTACCTGCGCGAACGTAATGGGCGCTATGTGTATTTCAACAATGCCGCTTGTAGCCTGTTGAGGCTCGAAGGCGGGCAGACAGAACTGCCACAAGTCCTTTCCGAGCTGCAGCAGCAAGATGAGGAAGTATTCAAGTCTGAACCGCCTCATCAATTCATCAACAAGATCGCTTTGCCTGATGGCGAGCGTTATTGGCTCACGACAAAGTTTTCCCTCGTCAACGAGGAAAAGCAGAAATTTGTGGGCAGCGTTTCAACCGATATTACCGACCAGATTCGGGCTGAAGAGATCGCTGTAGAAAAAGAGCGGCTGATCGCTGCCACTGAGATGCTGGCCACCGTGGCACACGAAGTTAATAACCCCCTAGCAGCCCTAACCAGTTCTGTGTACCTGCTGGCGAACGAAACGCTTCCTCCTCGGGCTAAGGAGCTTGCTGATATCACTCAGCGCGAATTGTCACGGTTGGCCCATATAACGCGACTGGTGCTCGGCTTCTATCAAGAGGCGGAGCACCCGATTGCTGTTGATCCCTCCGACCTGATCAAGGATGTCATCGAGACACTGAGCAATCGGTTTGCGGTAGCTAAACCCCACATTGTCTGCGATTTTGCTTGGCGGGGCACGCTATCATTGCCGGGCCGTCAAGCTCGCGAGGTCCTCGAGAACATTCTCGCCAATGCATTCGAATCAGGGGCCACCCAAATTCGGGTTCGCGTTCGACCGAGTAATGATTGGCGTAACTTTGCTCGTCAGGGTTGCCGTATCTCGATTCTCGATGATGGCCACGGAATGAACCACGGCAATCAGAAGCGGGCCTTTGAGCCGTTCTTCTCCACCAAGACCCAAAGGGGCAACGGGCTGGGTCTCTGGTTGAGTAAGGCGATCGTACTGAAGAATGGTGGGCTGATCAGTCTGCACAGCACAGATCATGTTGTAAGGCACTGCACATGTATCAGCATCTTTCTGCCGAGTCGCGTTGCTCCCAGGACAGCTCCGGGCATTGGCCGCCGCAAAGATGTTCAGAGGGCGTCTAAAACCGGTTTGCCGCGGGCAGCCTGTTAGACCGTTTTGAGGTGGGCTTTAGACTGTTTCGGCTTCATTGGCTGATAAGTTCCCGCCGTGCTCAAAAAGTTATCTCAAGCCAGTTCCAGCCGTTGCTTGCGACCGTGAGATTAAGCAACTCCTCGTCTGAAACGTGGGTCCTGGCAGATTCGTATGTTTCGTCCGGGACATGGGTTTCACTCACCAGTGTCACCGCTTCAGTCCGCGCCAAGGTGGTGCGCTCGCTTTCGGCATAAACCGGAGCTTCGCGCTTCTTCTATTTATGTCGTTACACGATATAAATGCCATGATCCAGACAACCGGGCCCTGGCTTGTGGTTTCTTACTTATTAGAACCCGAGAAATCTCAGCGCAGCTGTTTGCGTTGAATCGAACATCCTCCCGCCTCCGAGCACGCAGGTCTGCGGCTGTGCTGGGCTTTCCCAGAATACAAACACAAATAAACAGAAAAGGAGGAGAAACAATGAGTAATGCAGTAACTTCGATCCGGCAGGGAATGCGCGAACTCGAAGTAGAGTCACAACCGCACGCGGGAATCTGGCTGCAGCCGGTCGCAGCACCCTCAGTCCTCGGACTTTATGGATTTGCCGGAGCGACCTTTATGGTGGCCACACATATGGCTCACTGGTTCGGATCATCCCAGACCTCGATGGTTCTTTGGCCGTTCGCCGCATTTTTTGGCGGTTTGGCCCAGTTCATGGCGGGCATGTGGGCGTACAAGGCGCGTGACGCAGTGGCCACGGCCATGCACGGCATGTGGGGATCGTTCTGGATGGCTTTCGGAATCCTATGGGTCCTGGTGGCTGACGGCAAAGTGGTAATTCCGCCCCATGGCGCGGCATTTCCCGCTCTAGGTTTTTGGTTCATCGTTTTGGCAGCGATCACCTGGGCAGGCACTTTCGCCGCTTCCGCCGAATCTTCGGTGATCACGGCTGTGCTGGGATTCCTGGCTGCCGGGTCGACCATAAATGCCATCGCGGAATTGGCAGGTATTGAAGGCTTGCGTATTCTCGCGGGCTGGCTGTTTATCATTTCGGCAGTTATCGCGTGGTATGCGGCCACCGCATTGATGGTGAACTCTGCCTTTGGTCGTACGGTATTAAGGATGGGGACAAGGCGCATGGGTGAACCCAAGATGCAAGTAGGGCTTGGCGAACCCGGAGTCTTGCGTGGACAGTAGGGAAGCAAGTAACTCAGACGTGAGCGAGGCCCAGAGAAGAACGTTGTTGAGCCCCGCTCACCGGTGCCACCGCCGTGCGAGCTCTGCCATTGGAAAAATCTCTGTCCCATTCGTTGGAAAAATCAAAGTGAACCCGTCGACCGCAGAACTGGAATCGATCCCACGCCTCATTCAGGACAAGAGTCGGCCAAATGGTTAAGTTGGTAGTACTACGCGGATGATCCGCAACAGAGGTTCGGGATAGATTCCGAACCACAATAGCAGTCCGGTGAGTACGCCGAGTACGGCGCCAGTCGGAGCGGAAATGGAGGCGGTAGTCACGGCCGTTTGTTGTTCCGCGGGGCCATACATGGCGGCGATGATGCGCAAGTAATAGAACAGCCCAACAACGCTGCTCACGACCAGAATAATGATTAGGGCCCAAATCTCAGAGGCTGCGCCTGTGGCCACGATGTAGAACTTCCCGATGAAACCAGCGGTCACCGGAATGCCGGCCAGTGAGAGGAGCATCACTGTAAACACGGACGCCAGCGCCGGGCGGCGCCAGAAGAGCGCTTGGTAGTCCTCGATGCGATCTGCTTCACGATGAGTATGGGAAAGTACACTGACAACGCCGAAAGCGCCCAGTGTGGTGATGAAGTATGCGACCAGGTAGAAGGTGACCGCTTCTACCGCCAGTTCCCCACTCGCGAGCAGCGCCACGAGCAGGTAGCCCATGTGAGCGATGGAAGAATAAGCCAAAATTCGTTTCACGTTGCTTTGCAGCAAAGCCAGTAAGTTCCCCGCAAGCATAGAGGCGATGGCAATGATCGTGAGCACCAGTAAGATGCGATGATCCGTGGCGGCTCCTGAGCGGTAGAAATAGCGAAGCAGCAGAGCGAACATAGCGCCTTTCGACGCGGTAGCAATAAAGGCCGTGACGGGAGCGGGCGCGCCTTCGTAGACATCGGGCGTCCACAGGTGGAACGGAGCCACAGCCAGCTTGAATCCAATGCCGGTGATGATGAGCGCCAGGCCGCAGACGACCAGCAAATCATTCCCCTCTGTTGGTGAAACGGGATGTGCCATGCGGTTGAATTCCATTGTGCCCAGGTCAGCGTAGATGAGCGCCATACCAAAGAGCAGAAAGGCGGCCGACGCTGCGGCGAGCACCAGATATTTAATGCCGGCCTCAAGTGATTGCCGGCGCGAGGGTAGATACGAAACCATGGCATAGAGGGAAACGCTCAGTATCTCCAGTCCGAGGAAGAAAGACGCGAAATGGCTGCTCGCTACCAGCACTCCGCCTCCGACGGTGGCGATCAGCAGCAAGATATAAAGCTCCTGAGGATGAATGTCGTGCTTGACCATATACTCATAGGCCAGGATGGCAACAGCGAAATCGGCGGCAATCAGCAGGCCGAAGTAGAAGAGCGAGTAATTATCGATCACAAGGAGCGACGTGATCTGCCGGGGCGCGAGTGGAGCAGCAGCAATCCAGATGGACGCGAAGGCTGCAGCCAATCCCGCCAGCGTCAACCATAACGTGAGGCCATGGTTGCGGCTGACCGCGATCGCAAGCATCACTACCACCGAAGTACCGGCAAGCAAGATCAGCGGCAGCAAGGCGATGGCATCGGTTCCGTTCACTTTACCTCCTTACGTCCGTTCGAAACGGGCCGGCATACTGCTGCAGAACGTCCATGGCCGGTTTAAAAGTGCGCAAGACCGGCAATGGATACAGCCCTAACCACAAGAGAACCACTATCATCGGTGCAATGACCAATGCTTCACGACGGCTGAGGTCCGGAAGTCTCCATTCGTGCAGGTTGGGGCCATAGAAAGTGCGTTGGACGAGTCGCAGGGCATAGAACGTAGCGACCAGCACGCCGATGGCCGCCAGGATTGTAAGCACCACGTTGACGCGGTAAGTGCCGAGCAGCACCAGAAACTCGCCTACAAAATCTCCCAGCCCGGGTAGCCCCAGAGATCCCAGTGCGAAGAATAGGGTGGCCCCGCCCAGCGCGGGAATCGTGGCCCCCAGGCCTCCCATTTGCTCCAGCTCACGGGTATGCATACGCTCCTGAAGCAGTCCGGCAATCACGAACAGCGCGCCGGTACTGATCCCGTGGGCAATCATGGTGACAACAGCCCCCTGCAAAGCCAATTCATTCCAGGCAAAAATCCCCAGCAACACGAAGCCGAGATGACTGACGCTGGTATAGGCGACCAGGCGCTTGAAGTCCGACTGGGCGAAGGCGAGCAAACCGCCATACAAGATTCCAATCACCGCCAGGGTCATCGCCAGCGGCGCGAACTCGCGGGCAGCCCTCGGGAAGAGCGGAACCACAAAACGCAAGATGCCATACGCTCCGGTCTTCAAGAGCAATCCTGCAAGTACCACGCTGCCGGCAGTCGGCGCTTCCGTGTGCGCGTCGGGAAGCCAGGTGTGCACCGGGATAACAGGCAGCTTCACTGCGAAGGCAATGAAGAATCCCAGCATGATCCACTTGGAAGCGGTTACTGAAAGCGCCGTGTTCAACAGTTGACCGTATTCGAAGGTGTAACTGCCGGTTGCCGCGTGGTGAGCGAAATACAGGGCCAGAATGGCAATCAACATGAACAGGCCACTGAGCTGCGTAAAAATGAAGAACTTCACCGAGGCATATTGCCGGCGCTCATGCCCCCAAAGGGCAATCAGGAAATACATTGGAACCAGCATCAGCTCCCATGCAAAATAAAAAAGAAAGAGGTCCACTGCGAGGAAGACACCGATGATGCCCGCAAGCACCCAGAGCAGGTTTAGATGGAAGAAGCCGACACGCTCCCGGATTTCCTGCCACGACACCAGGACGGAAACTACACCCAGGAAAAAGGTGAGCATCACCAGAAGGAGACTCAGACCATCCATCGCGAGGTGGAAGTGGATACCGAATCGCGGGATCCAATTCCAGTCCAATTGCTCGATCCACTCGTTGTGTGGCGTCAGCGAAACCTGCGCATAATGGCGCACCCAGAGGACAGTACCCATAACGAAGTTGCCAGCAGTGCCGACCAACGCGATCCAGCGTGGCGCATTAGCGTTCCATCGAGCCACGATGCAGGTGAGCGCACCGGCAACGAGCGGTATCGCAATGAACCAGATCAGAATCATCTCCACAACACCATCGCAACAAAGATCACTGTTCCCGCAGCAATCCAGGCCGCATACCAGCGGACGCGTCCGGTTTCGGTCGCGCGCAGCGCACGCCAGCTGAGTTCGCTCAGGCGCGCGAGGCCTTTGTAGAAGTCGTCAATGAAATCATTGCGATCAATATGTGCCAGCCAGATCAGAGGCCGCACAAAAACGCGGTCATACAGCCAATCCATGCCCCAATTGCGGAACCAGAAGCGTCGGATCGTCTGGCCGATGGCGCTCATACCCAACTTTTCCGGCACAGCTCGCCAACGCAAAAACAGCAGATATGCAAGAGCAAGTCCGAGGGCAAAGGCGATCGCGGCAATGACTTCAGAAAGTCCTTCCGTCATGCTAGCTACTCTTGTTTCCGGTACCTCCGGCAACGCCGAGCCGAGCAGGTTCGTGAATGCCGGCGCATTACCCAACGAGCGCGGAATATTGACGAAACCACCCACAATGGAGAGAACGGAGAGGACTACGATCGGCAGCTTGATCTGCCAACCTGGCCGGTGCGTTACTTCCATTCTTTTTTCACCAAAGAACACAAGGAAGATGAGTCGATAGACATAGATCGAGGTCAGCAGGGCGCCAACGATTCCGGCAATCCAAAGCCCGGTGCTTCCTTGTGGCGAACTCCAGTCGCCCCAGAGGATCAAATCCTTGCTGTAGAACCCCGCCGTGATCAGAGGCA
>DATAEJ010000218.1:0-69689 GCA_036258095.1 Candidatus Angelobacter sp.
CGCAGCAGCTTGGGTGGCCGCACATCAGCTTGCGTGGCGCAGCCCGGGAACGCGTATGCCGGTGTGGGAACAGTCCGAAGAGGTTCGGCCACGAGCATGGGCCGCAGGCGCTCGTAAACTGCCGATCCCTCCGCCGGGTCCTGAGATGTAAGCGAGCTGCAACCGATTAGATAACGCGCCTTGTGATCCACCGCATACCATGTGATCGCTTTCCACAACAGCATCAGCACTTCATATTTCCTGTGATCAGGATGGATGCAGGCGCGCCCCAGTTCCACCAGCTCATCGCGCCAGATTCGATAGGGTGCGAAATCGAACTCTTGCTCGCTGTAGTACCCAATGTGCCGCGCCGCTGACATTCCGGTCTGCAAACGATAAGTCCCGACGACTTTTCCGGTCTGTTCGTCCGTGACAATGACGTGATCACAGTACCGATCAAAGCGATCTGTATCCTCACCGCTCTGGTATGCCGCTTCCAGACCTTCGTTCATTTCAAGATTGAAAACGTCAAAGCGCAACCGGAAAGCCGCCTTCAGTTCCTCCCTTGTGGATGCCAGGCAGACGCGGTAGTGCGATGAGAACAACTGCCGGTTGCTTAACGTCCGGAATGGTGCTTGAAACTTTTGCGCCAGCGCGTCGCGCGCTCGCAGAAGCACAGGTTTAACGGATGGGCGAGCATCTCCGGACTTAAAGTCCATCTGCGTACCCAGTTCGTTTTTGCAGAACGCGGAACCTTGGCATCGCATCCGATTCGCATTTGTCGACGTCAACAATTCGTCGTTGAATCGAAGTAAAGGCCACGTGACGGTTGTATGAAATTGGTGGGCCAGTGGTTCACGTACCAGATTGCTCTCTGGCCCAAGTTGGCGCCTCTCTAACCAGATTTTTACGGGAACGAATACGCCCCACGTGTCATCCAATTCCGGGAAGTTACTGCTTTGGCTTGCACCATGTGTACTTTCACGTTTATCGCAAAACCGGCCGGTTATCTCATCGGCATGAATCGCGATGAGAACAGGCTTCGTGCCGCAGCTTTGCTCCCTTCGATAACGGAGCGGGACGGCATGGAAGCTGTTTACCCACGCGAAGCCGCCACGGGAGGAACGTGGGTCGCAGCTAATGCCAGCGGCATCGCAATGGCAATTCTGAACCAAAATCGCGGTCCTCAAGCAGGTGAAAAGCTACGTAGTCGCGGAAGCGTAATTCCCGAACTGATCACCTCCGGGAACATGCGTGACCTTGTTCAGAGGATGGAAAGGCTGAACCTCTCGGGAATGTTTCCCTTCCTTGCCCTGGGAATCTTCCCCCGGGAGCAGGTAGTGGTGGAGTGGCGGTGGGACGGCACCTGGCTGAAGAGCCGCCCCTGGACGTGGCGCGACCATCATTGGTTCTCTTCCGGTATTTCTGACTCGCTTGCTACCCAGGTTCGCGGCGCGTTCTGCCAGTCCGCGTCGCAGCGACGTGATGCCGGCTCAGTCGACTGGCTCAGGCGTGTCCACGCTGCTCACACGCCAGTCCGCGGGTCCTTCAGTATTTGTGTCCACCGCCCGGAAGCTGCCAGCCTGAGCTATACAGAAATTGCCTTCGACTCCCGTGAACTCGTTATGCGCTACCATTCAGGTCAGCCCTGCCAGGCTCTTGGCCGCTTCGACTCAGAAATCGGCCTACACAACCCTCATTTCCTCGCAGCTGCGGGCTAGGTGTGGCCCCCGCGTTCGTGCGCAAGTTTTGCTTCCGAATAGCGTTCTTGCCTTGCCCATCTGCCGCTGGGCCGTCAGGACTGGATAGAAACGTGTGTAACAGCTAGACTGGTGCAACGTCATCAACTAGCCCTGCCTGGCTGCGCTGCTCGAGCGGATGCGCTTGTCGGCGGGGATTCTTCCAGAAGAGGCTTACTGACTGAAAATGAAAGCACTGTCTTGCGCGTTTTGGGCACTCATACTTATCGTAATTGCCGGATGCGGCGGATCCAGCACGGCTCCACAGATTGACCTTGTGTACGCCGCTGGACAGGGCCAAAACGCAATTCAAGGATTTTCACTCAGGCAGGATGGCACGCTTCAAGCCTTGACCGTCTCTTCCTTCGGCACCAACCCTCGCCCCGTCGCACTGGCGTTCACACCCGCAAAAACCTTTGTGTATGTGGCCAATGACACTAGCAACACCGTCTCTGGATTTTCCGTTGACCACACTTCAGGTGTGCTCACCCCGGTGGGGACCGCGGTTCCGCCCACGCCCATCTGCCCGGCGACCCTCCCGCCAACCGTCACCTGCAGCACGCCAATCAACGTGGGAGTCAGTTCCAACGGACAATTTCTTTTCAGCCTGAATCAGGGCAGCAGCAATATATCCGTCTTTAACATTGACGCTCGAGGCCTCTTGAGTCCGGTTGCAGGGTCACCTTTCCCGGCGCCTGCCAATCCGCAATTCATGGCCGTTTCACCAAATGCGAATTTCGTTTACGTTTCTGCCGCTAACACCATCGTCACCCTTCCCTTTTCCACTTCGGGTGTCATCGGCGCGGCTGCCAGTACCTTCACATCCCCCACAGCAGGCGCTACGATCAAGGGCACCGCAATCGATAACAAGGGACAATTCCTATACGCCACGGATTCCACCAACAACCAGCTCCTGAGCTTGTCAGTCCAGAGTTCAGGCGTCTTGAGCCTCGTTGGTCCTCCTTCCGCAACCGGCACCACACCCGTCAACGCCGCTGTTGATTTCACGGGGAACTTCGTTTATTCGTCCAATCAGGGTTCGAATGACGTCTCAGCATTCAAAGCCAACGCCGGCGTGCTCACTGCCGTTTCAGGCTCGCCGTTCATCACTGCTGCAACCGGAGCGACGGGCGTTGCCCTTACGACCGCTCCTGGTTACCTGACCACGGACACCACGAACGGCTTCCTTCTCGTGAGCAATACCGGAACCCGGTCAATCACTGTTTTTGGCATAGATCCAACAAATGGATCGCTGGTTCAGGCGCCGAATTCTCCCTTTGGTCAGGCCTTCGCACCCGATTGGATTCTGGTTTCAAACTGATCTGAGGACAGCGGTGCTGCTGCCTATTGCCACTGCGGCCATGTCCTCTAGTGTCAACAACTTAGAACATCCTGAGTAGCCCATTCGGCTTCCAATGACGCAGGAGGGAGTGTAAGCGCACATGCGTAGACACCTGCTCGTCTTAGGCATACTCACCCTGGTTTGTCTAAACGCCCATGCTCAAAAGAATGAACTGGCGCTCGTGGCTGGGGGCAAAATCACGCCCACAGTCGGAAGCACCGCAACCGGTAATCAGACCGATTTCTCCACCTCGTTCGCTTTTGAAGCGAACTATGCCGCCCAGCTTGTGCACGTTCCTTTTGTGGCGCTACACCTGGAATTTCCATTCGTAGCCTCGCCATCAACGGATATCACATCCTCAAACGCAGTTGCGGTGAAGAGCTACAACTCCATCTTCTTCACGCCCTCGCTGCGATTGAAGTTTGTCCCCGGCTCGCCGATTAGTCCCTGGATTTCAGCCGGAGGCGGAATTTCACACTTCAACCCTGGCTCCACCACACAGGCAGGAACGAGCGTAAACACCGCCAGCACTACCAAAAGCGCAGTGCAGGGCGGCGCGGGACTTGACTTCCACATACCCATGGTCCCAATCGCGCTCCGCTTCGAGGCGAGGGATTTCTATACCGGCATTCCAAACCTCAACACGCTCGACATCAAGGTCCGGCACAACATTCTGGTGGGGGGAGGAGTAGTTTTGCGGTTCTAGGGATCTCAACGCGAACCGCTCAACAAAAGAGTAATGTCCGGACGGGCGCGCAACCCTCCGGCTTTCTCTTTTTGGGGAAGAACTCAGGCGACGCGGTCTTCGTGGCGAAACGGAGAACGACCGGGATGTGAGCTGACGCCCCGCATCTTCCGGTCGGCATAAGCTGCCAGGCGAAACAGCGAAATAGCCAAAAAGAGAACGATGGCCCAACCAATGACCAGCAGTATCCAGAGCAGCATGCTTTAACTAGGATTCCGCAACCGCCTCTCGGGTTGACTCACCTGTCCGGAGAACGGTAGACCTCCCCACCTTTCATCACAAAGTCAATTTTTTGCAGGAGAGTGACGTCTGCGAGTGGATTTCCTTTAATTGCAACAATATCCGCGTACTTGCCAGCAGCGATTGTTCCTACTTCAGTGCTCATTCCCAGCAGATCTGCGGCCGCGCTGGTGGCTGAGCGAATGGCCTGCGCCGGCGTCATGCCGTACTTCACCATGTAAGGAAATTCCATGGCCGGGTTGGTGCCCCAATCAAACCCACCCACGTCAGTACCGAAAGCAATCTTCACTCCAGCTTTAAGCGCACGGCGAAAAGTGTCCTCATGGATTTTGATCATGTCGAGCCACACCTTGGCCCCGGCGTTCGCTCGTCCCTGCGCCACATACTCACCCACATAGATGGTCGGCACGTAATAGATGCCTTTCTGTACCATCGTCTTCAGGTCGGCGTCCGCGATATAGTTGCCGTGCTCAATGGAATCCACCCCCGCCTCAACCGAATTGTGGACACCGTTCAGTGCCATGGCATGCGACGCGACTTTGTGATGCTCGCGGTGCGCTTCATCCACGATCGCCCGCAGCTCGTCCGGGGTGAAGGTCGGAATGTCGTCAAGCACTCCATCCGGCCTTACGAAATAACTGCGATCGGAATAAACCTTGATCCAGTCGGCGCCAAAGCTGATCTGCTCGCGAACGGCTTTGCGCGCTTCGTCGGCTCCATCCACCAACTGCACACCGTGAGGCACCTGGATTTCCCAGCTATAACCTTGCAGCGGATATGCGCCGGTCACATCCATCGCCCTCGTCGCCACCTTCATCCGCGGTCCGGGAATCACGGCGTTGTTTATTGCCTTCTTCAGGTCCGCGTCGGCATAGCCGGCGCCCTCGGTTTCAAGATCGCGAATTGTGGTGAAGCCATACTCGAGCGCCCGTTTTACCGAGCGTGTCCCGAGAATCGCGCGATATGCGGTGGATTGCTTGAGCAGCTGGACGTCATAATCCTCGGCCGTGATGTCGCCCTGTAACAGCGTATGAGTGTGCGTGTCGATCAATCCGGGGAGGCAGGTGCGGTCAGAAAGATCAATGGTCTGCCCGCCTGCAGGGGCGGTGCCTCCTTCGCGCACTTCCTTGATGCGCTCGCCTTCTATGGTGACTAGCACGTTCCGTTGCACCTGGCCCGATTCGGGCTGGAAGAGAGCGCCGCAGCGCAGATACCGGACGGGTGGCGGAGCAGGTTTGGTAGGCGTTTGAGCTGTTACATAAGACGAGATCAGTACTGTGGCGGCGAGCAGAAAAAGTTTTTTCATTGGCACCCTCTTGCGAAAGCAAGCTGGTAATCCTACCAGAACACATCCAGCGCGACACGCCAGAGTTCATTAAGAGCCTCAGGGTTTCCAATTAGAAATCCACGTGCCGTAAGTGGCGCAACTTACGGTTAACACCTGTCCGGGGTGTCAGGTAAAAACAGAAGGAGTTTATTCATTTCCAGTAGTTTTGCTGCCAGCCAGCGTGTGGTAGGATGCCCCGAGCAACCGGAGAACGTTCATGGATCTCGCATTGCGCCCGATGAGTACATCTCAGGTTCTGGATAGGACTTTCAGCCTCTACCGCCAGAATTTCATTCTTTTTGCTGGAATTGCGGCACTTGCCCCTGCCTGCTTACTGCTCATCAGGTTTCTAACGCTCTCCATAGGACGCGCATCAACCAACGGGATGGCAGGCATGATTGCGGCCGGTGTTGCCGCAGGGCTTGCCATGATCGCGCTCTTCATCCTGTGGCTGATCGGATACGTACTTTCATACGGCGCCACAGTGTATGCGGTTTCACGATTTCATTTGGGACATGGCACCTCGATCAGGGAAGCCTATGGGTTGATCCGCCCCTACGCCGGCCGGCTGGTGGGCATAGTGATTCTGGCCTTCCTGGCTGTTGTCGCCGTCACTTTGGTTGCCTTTATCGCTGGCGCTGCTCTCGTCTTCGCGACTGGCGGCTTCAAAGGTGGCCCGAGCGGTGGCGTCATTCTGATTCTGGTGCTGCTGGTAGTTGCGACGATCTTGGCCGATCTTTACGTTTCGGCGAAATTCGCGCTTTCCGTACCTGCCTGCGTGATTGAAAATCTTGGAGTCACTGACTCCATGCGCCGAAGCAGCCAGCTCGCCCAAGGTTCGATTCTCCGCCTTGTTCTTGTGAATTTCCTCGCCGCGATCATCTCACTTGTGCTCTCCATGGTTTTGTCCGTCCCTTATTTCATTGGCGTTGCGCTCATGGTCACAAAAAAAGATCCTGCCGCTTTGGTTCCGTTCCTCATGTTGCAGTATGTGGCCGAATTCCTCGCCAGCAGCCTGGCCTTCCCGATTGCCACGATTGCCGTTTCCTTGATCTACTACGACGAGCGCGTTCGAAAAGAAGCATTCGATCTCCAGCTCATGATGCAGACGCTTGGGTACGCTGAACCGGCGCAGGCCGCCACCGGAGCCGCTCCCGGAATTGGATGAAGCCGACAGCAAGATTTTTTACAGCTCTTTCTTTCTGTATAGCCATTGCAGCTCGCCCACCCCAGGCATTTGCAGCTGACGTTTCTGTGCAGGAATACCGGCAGCAGGTAAGCGATCTCCGTACCCGGGTTGATTCTCTTAAAACGCACCCGGAGCAAGCCGGCGAGTTGCTCAACTCAATTCCTGATGAGCAGACTGTTCGTGCGGGCAAAGACGACATCGCTGTCTCCTATCGGACATTGAAAAATGAGCTGACTGCTTTCTCCGCGGATGCGGAGCACAAACCCGACAGGCTCGATAGAATCAGCAATTACCTTCAGACTCTCGAAAGCGAAGCCGATAACTATGCTCATCCTGAAACTCTTGATCCGGAACGGAGCAAGCTGGACGCCATCTTGTCTGCACACGAGTTTCAGAAGGTCCACGCTCCCGGATTGAGAGAACGGCTGCTCAGCAGGCTTTACCGCTCGCTCGGCCGTTTTCTGATGCGGCTCATGCTCTCCGGAAACGCTCATTTTTCCCTGGTCCAAGCGCTTGTTTATGTCCTGCTCGCCATTGCCGTGGTCGTTGTGATTATTTGGACGGTCCGGCGGTTTAGGCGTCCAGAAGAAGAAATTGCGGCGCGAGAAATTATTCCTTTTGCTCCTTCGGCGCGAAGCTGGCGCGCGTGGCTTGTTGAAGCCCGCGAGTTTGCCGCGGAGAGCGACTGGCGCAACGCTATCCACATGGCATACTGGGCAGGAATTTCTTTCCTTGAGGCAGGTGGCGCTTGGAAACCTGATCGTGCCCGGACACCACGAGAATATCTGCGCCTGATCAGTTCCCGTGATCCGCAGTTCCCACCTTTATCCACGCTTACCCGAAAGTTCGAGGTGGTATGGTATGGCGACCATCCCGCCCGCCAGGCGGATTTTGAAGAGACCTTGCAGCATCTTGAGAGGCTCGGATGCCGTTAAAGATCGCACCGGCTGACCGTAAGCTGCTCCTCTGGAGTGCCGCAATTCTGTTCCCCGTGGTGGCGGCACTGGCGATACTTTCGGGAACCGACGAGGAGGATTCCGGTGTACCCAGCACCTATTCCGCTGAGTCCCAGGGCGCAAAAGCAGCCTGGCTCCTTCTGAAAGATCTGCATTACAGGGTGGAAAGGTGGGATAGCCCACCTCGAGAGCTGCCGACGGATGCCAGGAACGTAGTGCTCATTCTCGCCAACCCCAGCACGGCGAGTCTTGATAGAGACGATAAGGTCGCGTTAAACACGTTTCTTGGCCGTGGCGGTCGCATCCTGATAACCGGGTGCGCAGTTCGTTCATTTGTACCGCAAGCGGCCGTGGAAGCTGAGGATATCGCTGATCCTTCCTGGAAGCATTACAGCCCCGAACTTCTCACCAGCCTTACCAGAGCGGGCGATATCAGTATGTCTCCGTTCTGTTATTGGGAACACAGCACCCCTCCGCTACTTGCGCACTACTCCGATAAAGGAAGACCTGTTGTTGTTTCCTACAAAGTAGGAAGAGGCGAAGTCGTGTGGTGGGCGTCTTCCACTCCGCTTACAAATGCGGGGATCCGCGAAGCTGGAAATCTCGGACTTTTCTTGAACGCGCTCGGGGTTCGCCAAACCGCACACATCTTATGGGACGAGTACTATCACGGAGAAAGAGCGACGCTGGGCAGATATTTCGCCGAGCGGCCAATCCTATTTGGCCTGTTACAGTGTGCATTGCTGTTTGCTGCTGTCGTGTTTACCCACTCGCGCCGTAATCTGCCGATTCATCCTGCGACCGAACCGAGCCGCCTCTCACCGCTTGAGTTCGTGGAAACACTCGGCAATTTATATCGCAAAGCCAGGGCTTCACGGGTTGCGCTTGAAGTTCCCTACCAGCGCTTTCGAACCGCCGCCACCCGCCGGTTGGGCTTGCGTCCGGAGCCCTCGAATTCTGATCTCGTGAACGCGCTGCATCAACGCGTCGGCTACAAGGACCCGTCACTCGGAAACCTGCTGAGTAGAATTGAGGACGCACTTTATTCCGAGCCTTCGGAAAAGGTGATTTTGGAGCTGGTGCAAGAACTGAACCGGCACATGTACAACCTGAGACTTTTGCCAGAGGAGACTATCACCAATGGAAACCGTGTCCCGGGTGCTGAACCACGGACGAACTGAGCTGGCCAAGGTCATTGTCGGCCAACCTGAGCTCATCAATCAGTGCCTGCTCACGATACTGTGCGGCGGTCATGCTCTGCTGGAAGGCGTACCTGGAATCGCCAAGACCCTGGTGATCAAGTGCTTTGCGCGCCTCTTCGAACTTGATTTCCGCCGGGTCCAGTGCACCTCTGACCTCATGCCGGCTGATATCATCGGAAGCAACGTCCTCAATCTTGCCAGCAGCACGTTCGCTCTTCATCGCGGACCGCTGTTTACTGACATGCTGCTGGCTGACGAAGTCAACCGCATGCCTCCGCGCACGCAGGCCGCGCTGCTGGAAGCCATGGAAGAACGGCAGATCACCATCGATGGCGTGCCGCACCGCCTCTCAGAGTTCTTCACGGTATTCGCAACGCAAAACCCAATTGAGTTCGAAGGGACTTATCCGCTCCCGGAAGCGCAACTCGATCGATTTCTCATGAAGATCCAGGTGCACTATCCGGAAGCAGATCAGGAAATTGCCATTCTGGAGCAACACCATCGTGGATTTGACGCTCACGACCTTGATGCCGCACAGATTCAATCCCTACCCACTGAAGTGCTCGCAGGCGCGCGCGCCGAAGTCCGCAATACAAAAGTTGAGCCTGCCCTGTTTCAGTACATCGTCAATATCGTGCGCCGCACACGAGACTGGCCATCGCTTGGCATGGGTGCGAGTCCCCGCGCAGCCATCAGCCTGATGCAGGTTGCCAAGGCTGCAGCGGCGCTGGAGCAACGCGATTACCTGATTCCAGACGACGTGAAGACGGCAGTATTGCCGGTGCTCCGCCATCGCGTGTTGCTCAAGCCTGAAGCAGAACTGGAAGGCCAGACCCGCGATCAAGCCTTGAAAGAGATCGTCGGCACGGTTGAAGTTCCGAAATAGCAACCCATGTCCAGCCCGGCCCTGATTCCCGATTCGGTAAGTGCGCTCGCAAAGCAGACGCGCGCCCTGGGCTTCGGTTTCGGGCCGCGCTTCTTTTTGCTGATCAGCCTGGGATTGCTATGGGCCATACCTGCTTTCTGGAACTACCGCTTTCTGCTCGTCATGCTCGCATGGGATGCATGCGCCGTCATCGCGTGGCTAATTGACCTGGTTTCCCTTCCCTGCCCAAACCAGCTGGTTGTGCAAAGGAGCTGGGGAGGCGCGCCGTCCCTCAGCAACAACGTCGAGGTCACTCTGACGTTGCAGAACCGCAGTTCATCGTACGTGGAATGCAAAATCGTGGATGACATTCCCACGGCCCTGAGTCCCACACCACCGCAGTTGGAAATCAAAGCCCCTAAAAGGGACACTGCGGCTACGCACTACACCGCCCGCCCCCTGCAACGTGGTGATGTGCAACTCAACTCGGCTTGGCTCCGATATCAGAGTGGAGCGCAGTTCGCCGAGCGCTGGGCACGTGCAGATATTGCGCAGACCATCCGCGTATTTCCCGATCTTGAAGACGCTCGCCGACATAACATTTACCTCTCGCGGGCGCGACAGATCGAGCTGGAAAAGAGGCTGATCCGGCAGCGAGGTGTCGGGCGGGAATTTGAAAGTTTGCGTGAATACCAGCCTGGTGACGAATTTCGCAATATCTGCTGGACGGCCACGGCACGGCGCGGGAAACACGTAACCAGGCTTTTTCAGGTCGAACGAAGCCAGGCAGTGTGGATTGTTATGGATGCCGGACGCCTCCTCCGTGCACGGGTTGGCGAATTGAGCAAACTCGATCTCTCGGTGAACGCCGCACTCTCACTTGCCCAGATCGCTCTTTACTCCGGAGATCGCACTGGGTTACTGGTTTACGGTCGCGACGTTCAGCAGCGTGTTGGACTGGGCCGCGGCCCCGGTCACATGCGCTCGATTCTGGAAGCGTTAGCATCTGCGAAAGAAGAGGTGGCTGAAGCTGATCATCTCCGTGCCGCGGCTGCTCTGATGCAATCGCAGAAGCAGCGCGCGCTGATTATCTGGGTCACGGACCTGGCAGACACGTCAATGACGCCGGAGGTGATTGAGAGCGCGTCTCAGATTCTCTCCAAGCATCTGCTGCTGTTCGCCGTCATCGCACAAACTGACCTGCAGCAGTTGGCGGCAACGCGCCCGGAGAATGAAGAGGAGATGTTCGCCGTTGCTGCCGCGCAGGAACTCGTACACCGGCGCGAGCAGCTGATCGCAAAAGTTCGCAATCGCGGAGCACTCGCCCTGGAGATCGCTCCCAGCCGGTTGACCACCACCCTCGTGAATCAATATCTGGAAGTAAAAGAGCGCAATCTGATTTAGCCACAGATAAAAATCTGGGGAGCCCGTGGGCTCCCCAATTTTCATTCCGAGCAACTAGCGCAAGCTGACGACAGCACTCTGAATCGTGCCATCATCCAGCGGCAGCAGGAATGCATAGCAGCCGCCGGAGAGCCCCGTCGTCTTCCAGTTGAACTGGAAGCGGTCGTTCGTCTCCAGCAAACCATTGCCGGTAAAGTTCGCATCCACGGCAAGACCCTGCTGACCCGCAACGCAGGAAGGATCAGGCGCAACCTGAATGGTCCCCACTGAAGAGGGTGTAACGATGAAGGCTCCTTGCGCGTTCTTAAGGCTCCATTTAACCGGGATGGTAGAGCCTATGTTGAATGTCTTTCCGTCCGGACCGTCAGGCGACAGCTGCGTGAGGAATCCGGAGAACACATAGTGCACGTCATAGCCGGCGCTGACCGGTGCTGCCGTGTTTCCGGCGGCATCTTTCGCGCCTGCACAGATCGCAACAAAGTGGCCTACACCGTTCGATGTTCCTCCCGTAATCGTCAATGAGGCTTGAACCGCAATGCCGGAGGCTGAGTCGGTTGTCGAGCATGACGCAGCTGGCACAGCGCCAAGCGTGTAGGTTGAGCCATTGCTAACCCCAAGCACGCTGACGACCGGGGGAGTGGTGTCCACCACATCCACCGCAAAACTGCCAGTGGCGGTCTTGTTACGGCTGTTCGTCACCGAGCAATTCACGGTCGTGGCCCCGAACGCGAACTGCGAGCCCGAAGCCGGAGAGCAATCGGCGACCAGATTGGTGTCGCGCGCATCAGTCACGGTCACCGAGTAACTTACGATTGCTCCCGCTGCGCTGGTCGCTTCTGCGGCGATATCCGCCGGAAGATGCAATACAGGAGGCGTGGCTTCCGGCAGTGTGAGATACACCATCGGCATGTCATGGTCAGAGATACGCTCTGAGCGGTTGGGATCGTTGCGGAACACCTCCGGGAAATCAGCGTTGTTGCGCGCAACCGCAAACCGGCTGACCTTGCCCAGCAAGGCCTCATTGACAACAATGTGATCGAGTACCTGCGCACTGCCGTCGAACACGAACGAGTAGCGCTGGTCAGGCGGCAATGTTGTCATCAGATCCGTAAAATCCGGATCGACGAGGTCCGGGCTGGCAGTCACGACCTGGTCCGGCGGAGTGGGCCGACCGAGAATGGTTCCCATAACGTCCACATATCCGTCACTGAACTCGAACGCATTGCAATCGCATATCGAAATCACGTTCTCGCCTGCTGCCTCGTGCGATTGCAGCAGGTTTGCCAGAAATTCCGCCTGGGCCGCGCGTTTTGCGCGCACACGCGGGCCGTCTATGGGATCGTCAACACTGAGCAGCGAACGCAGGTGGTTCACCACCAGAGTGAACGGCAGAGAGGTATCGGACCCGGCCTGTGAAGCCGTGGCTGTAAGCACCAGCGGTGGCCGGTCATTGAGCAGTGCAGTTGTTCCATCAGGCTGGATAAAGGTAGTATCCTTGCCCTCCTGCACCACGCTGATGACGTTGATTCCTGGCTTGACCAGCAAAGCGACGTCGATGCCGCCAACGTCATTTCCTTCCACCAGAAACGACTGGTAGTTCGGCGGCGTTTGTCCCGCTGCCGAAGCATCAGCGTCGATCTTGCTCGCCAGCGCCTGCAGTGTAGTGAGATTTTCCATCTCTTCAATGCCCACGACGTCGGGCGCGTTGAGCACGTTGCGAATTGCTAATGATGCCTTGTTCAGTCGGTTAGCGAAGGCCGTTGCGGTCAGCGCCACGTCGCTGGTTCCTGGATCATTCACCGTGTCATAGAAACGTTCCATGTTGAAGTTAGCGATCGTGAGTTCATTCCCGCTCGCCAGGGGCACTGGTGTTGCGCTCACGTTGCCGCTGGCCGTCGCGCCGGAAGCAGGATCTGTATCGATGGTGTAAGCACGCGTACTGAAATCGAGCGGCCCCGTCAGGTTTGTGACCACGGCCCCGCTGGTGACGTCGAGCTTTGTCGAACCAGCTTGTGCACCGGTATCCACTCGAATGAGCTCCGGATTTGCATCGAATCGCCGCACGTTCGCAGGCGAACCCGCAGGCAGCGGATCAGGGAGTTGCACGCCCGGCTCGCGGAAAGGACGAGCGATGCCTGGCAGCACGCCGTACAAGATTCCGTTCGACGTTGACGTCGCATTCGCTTCGGCCAGATTGCCGTCAGTGGGTGCGGTTACGTTCAGAACATCCACGTGAACGCGCATACCTTCATATCTCTCCAGCTGATCGATGGGCCCGGCAGGATTGGTATCCGTCACAGTAAGCGTGACCGCCGTGGGCAGCGGGTTTCCCGTGCTGATCAGCGTAACAGCCGGAGAGCCGGCTATTTCGGTAGAGGAGGGGCTATTGGGATCGGAGCTTGGTATGAATTCCTGCACTGTCCCGACGACCTGCACCAGATTGCCCACCAATGCTGCAGCTGGAGGCCGACTGGAAGTGAACACGAATACACCTTCGGATGTATTCGGATCGGCGTCTACATCGGCATCAGAATTCTGCATGAAGAAGCCGTTGCTCTTCAGCCCGGTTACGATGCCGGTGGTTGAGACAAGTCGTCCTGCAAACGGTGACGCATCTCCATTCCCCTGAATGTCATGAACCGAGAGTTGAAGCGGTGCGGCGGTTACGCTCAGCGTGATGGTAGCGCTTCCGGTCCTGCCCTGAGCGTCAGTGATGGAGATCGGAAGTGTCTCGGAACCGGGAGTTGTATTGACCGAAACGAGTGTCGAGAACGAGAACGTATTGTTGCCGGCGGTCGCATCGCCGTTAGTTCCGTCATCGAAGAACGGCTCAGTTGCCGAGCCCCCAATCCCGCTTAGATCGCCGGTCACAGTAATTCCGGTACTGGTGGGATTTGCGCCAGGAGTGACCAATACCGTCAATAGGACAGTCCCGCCCTGAATGACTGAAGCAGGACTGGCTGCGCCTGCGCCGCTCGGGTTGGTGGTGCCAACCGGCGTATTGCGCGGGTTCGGCGCACCGGATACGAAGTCCGCACTATTATTGTCTGTATCTTGCAGGCCGTTATTGCGGCGCAAAGCTGCCGTGGTGTTGGTGAGCGTGGGTGCAGCCGCTGTTCCCTCGAAGCACGAAGCACCGCCCGTACCAGTGCCGTAGCCCATAAAGTCAACCACATTGCCGCCGAGCGGACAGCCTCCGCTAAGGGCAGTTATGCTGCTGACCAGCGCCACTTTGCCGGCGGTCGCGCTCATGGCGATATTGCCGGTCGCGTTTGGCGTAGGAAGCGGCGTTGTCCCACCGGCGCCCTGCGATTCCTGGATCAGGAAATACTGCCCAGGTGCAAGCGAGCCGTTCAGTGCCGTAACTTGCCACGTTGTTCCCGCAGCCGACGCATACTGCACCGACCAGCCGGTCAGGTTCACAGTTGCGCCATCGGCATTGAAGATTTCGATGAAGTCGTTCTTAAACGTTGCCCCGGCATTGCCGCCACCGCCATAAACCTGGCTGATGACGATTCCATTAGCACTTGCTCTCACTGCGGGCGCCGGTCCCGCAAGGTAAAGGCTGATGATCAGGAGGGAAAAAACAATGAGTAGGCTAGACGCGAGCGTTTTTCTTAGCATAGCGGCTAGCAGTATCTATGCTGCTGAACCAGAGCTGCAATGAAATTCGTGTTAAAGCTAACTCTTATTGTTTTTGGAATAAGATGCTGCTGTCGTAATGCACACTCGGCGAGGCAGTCTGGCTTGAAATTTCCTAATTCGCTGTTACCGAACTCGACTCGCGAGCTCCGCCGCGCGCGCAGAAGAACAGATAACTGAAAAATACCGCCGCTACGGCAGCCGCCAGCGTGAACTTCCATCGCGGCGGAATATTGGGAGAGGGCGAAATGAAGCCTTCAATCAATCCGGCCACGACCAGCATCGGTAGGATGCCGAGGACGAGACGCACTGCCTCACCACCCGATTTGGCAAGCGAATCGGAACGAGAAAGCATCCCTGGGAAAAGCATTCCTTGGGCTATGCGAAGACCTCCACCGCCCGCAACAAAGATGGCGGGTAGCTCTATGACCCCATGACCTGCGACGAAGCTCCACAACGGCAAACTCATTCCACCGAACCAGCAGGCCACCGCTATCACCCCGAGCAGTAGTCCGTTGAAAATCAGCATGAACACCGTTCCGGCTCCAGCCGTAATTCCAAGGGCAAAAATAGTGAATGACACGGTCAGGTTATGCGTCATGATCCTGCTGGACTCCGCAGGTTTTACACTTACGATTGAGTCAGTCCACATCTTGTGCTGTTCGATGGTTTCGATCATTTTGGGACCGAGGAACAGCCGCATGAACTCGGGGTGGGTCGCTGACAACAGCGTTCCTGCCATTGCTCCTATCACGAAAAGCGCGAAAGCAGTCGCTATCAGATTAAGATTGCGCCGGAAAATCTGCGGGTAGGCGGAACCGTAGAAATGGACAATACCCTTCATACTCGATTTTTGCGCCGAATAGATGGTATTGTGGGCGCGGGAAAGCAGCAGATTCAGGGTACGCGAATACGTTCTGCCGCTGGAGTCTTCACGTAAAGCCGAAAGATCGGCGGCCGCCTGGCGATACAGCAGGCCAAGCTCTTGCAGTTCAAGCCGTGTGAGCGAGGCCAGACCGTTATCACGGGCCTGATCGAGAAGACATTCCAGTCGCTTCCAGTGGTTCCGCCGCTTTTCCAGCCAGTGGGCCGAGATCATACCGTGGACAAGCTTACCATTGAGACTCCGGAACAAGTGCAGTTGGAATATGCGCTTGCCGGCATCGGCAGCCGCTTCATGGCTGTCCTGCTCGACACGTTCATCCAGCTGGTCTTATGGGTGATCGTTCTCATATTCTCGATTGCCGTCAGCTTCAGTCCGTTTTCCTCCAATTCGGGTGTCTGGGCAATCGCAATATTTTCCTTCCTGAGCTTCGTCGTTTACACCGGCTACTTCGCAATTTTGGAAGCCTTCTGGAAGGGCCAGACCGTCGGCAAACGCTGGGCCGGCATACGCGTGATTAAGGATTCCGGAAGGCCGATTACTCCGTTTGAAGCCATTGCGCGCAACCTGATCCGGATTGTGGACTATATGCCTGCCTTTTATGGCGTGGGTGTGGTGACCATGATGCTGAACACCAAGAATCGCCGCCTCGGTGACTTTGTCGCGGGGACAATTGTGGTGCACGAAACGTCTGACCGCGAATCAGCGATCTTCTTCAACACTCCCGCAGTCGCCCAACACGCGTTTCCCTCGGCTGCGCAATTGACGATAGAAGAAGCTGAGTTGATTGAAGCTTTCCTTGCGAGACGTCTGGACATTCCCCCTGCCAT
The DNA here is from genome assembly GCA_036258095.1 of Candidatus Angelobacter sp. Lineage (GTDB taxonomy): Bacteria > Acidobacteriota > Terriglobia > Terriglobales > Acidobacteriaceae > Angelobacter. The sequence continues at coordinate 16,344 of DATAEJ010000218.1, forward strand.
CAGGCAGCAAAATGCGGCACGGATCGCGCAAACGCTGGCCACAAGACTGGACATCGCACCAGACGAGCGTCCTGCCGACCATGAGAATTTTCTGGAACTGCTGGTGAAAGAGTTCAGGAACCGGGCACGCTATCGCTAGTCAGCCTGCCTGTGGAATCGGCAAAAATTGCGGGGCTGCGTTGATTCCCTGCCCGCCGGGCCGCCTGCGGCTGGCGGCGTGACGGTAAGCCTCTTCATACAGGCGACCTAATTCCGCTGGGCCCCGTGATTCCCGCAGGTGGGCCAACCCTGACTGCGCCAGTGCGGAACGGAACCCAGGATTTTCCGCCATAAACACAATTCGCGCGGCGAGATCACCGGTATTTCCTGCTGCGTACCACAGGCAGCCACGGCCGTAAGGAGTGACGTCGCGATTCTCCGGAGTGTCCGCCGCAATCACGGCCTTGCCTCGCATCATGGCTTCAACGCAAATCGCATTCGGCCGGCGAAGATCAACCAGGCTTGCGGATCTTGCCGGCGGCACTATTACGACATCCGCCAATTCCCATGCGTGCTCCACAGAGTCAACGAAGCGAACTTGCCCTGTGCGAGCAAGCTCTTGAATTTCGCCGATTTCTGTTTCCTGAACGTCACCGGCGCCCACCAGGGCAACATTGCATGAAGAAAGATATTCGGCGGCCCCCATGAACGCTTTCAGCGCTGCCAGGCTCTCTTCGCCTGGTTTGCGATCCGCACTCGCGTACAAGGATGGGACAAAAAATGTCGTAGCCGTTTCGGTATGAACAAGACGTGGTGACATGGATGGTAGCGATGCCAAAATGCTTTCTTGTGGCAACGGGAGAGGATCCGGAATCACGAAGATGCTATCTGCCGGCGCTCCTCGCTCCCGGGCTGCCTCAGCCGTCCTTGCACTATGCACCACGATCGCGCCTGCGCGAGCAAGGATGAACTGCTCCGCCACACGAAAAGATCGCCCCATCCAACTTCCGGCGTCGCACTGGCCGGTGGCGATGGCCAGTTCTTCGATGAAGGCTTGCACGTCGTAAACGACGCAGCTGCAGTTTCTTACCGCTGCCATACCGGCGGCGAAAGAGTGCGCGTGTAGCACGTCAGCCGCGAATTCCGGATTGCAATCAAGAATGGACTTGCGCCAGTTGCGTACGTCCTGCCACTCACGCAAAAGCGACAATTGTCGTGGACTTTCCTGCTGGTCACCTTTCAGGTACAGTTCAGCCGACCCGGCGCCCTGCGGAGTGACGATGAATGGCCGCATGCCGGCGATGATCTGGGTTTCGATCACAGGCAGCACGTCCCGCGCGTACTCGCACGCATGGATCACGCGCCACGCCTTTTTCGCAGGTTCGCGGCCTGAAGTTCCTTCAGAGAGAGCAGCTCTGGGTCCTGCTGCACCGGGATGGTAGTTCGGCATGGCTCGTCGTTAAGAGACTTCCCTCTTGGCTCGTTTCGCCAGCGCGGAATAGGCGATCACGCGGTTACGGCCTTCATGTTTAGCGGCGTATAGCGCCGCATCAGCAAATTCGATCAGGTCGCGCTTGAACTGCGCGTCCTCGTCGTACACGGCCAATCCAATGCTGATTGTAAGATGCTGAACCGAGTGGGGTGAGCCAGCAAAAAATTTTGCCTGTTCCACGGCACGGCGCAGGCGCTCCGCGACATAAATTGCACCACTTTCGGTGGTTTCAGGGAGGATAATCACAAATTCCTCACCACCATAGCGGGCCACCGTGTCGACTTCTCGCATGTCTTTCATGAGGATAGAGGACACGTCGCGCAGCATCTGGTCACCCACGTGATGACCAAAAGTGTCATTGAGCCGCTTGAAATGATCGATATCGATCATCAGCAGGGAAAACTTCTGGCGGCGGCGTTCCGCGCGCTTGAATTCAAGGTCAAGCTGCTGCTCAAAGTAGCCGCGCGATCGAAGTCCCGTCAGGTAGTCTGTGAAGGCGAAGCGGAGCAGCCCTTCATTGGCATAGTCGCGCGTGAGCAGGTTCTCTGACACAAGCGCCAGGATCCAGAGAAGCTGCGCGTCCTCACGGGAAAATGCGTTCTCATGGCTGGAGAAAAGCTGCAATGAACCAATGACACGGTTGCTGACAAAGAGCGGAACGGTAAGGGCAGTGGCAGCCCCAAAGGCTCTCAGCAAAGCGTCTGCCTGCAGATGATCCCCTGGCAATACCAGCAGTGGGCGGCTGTACTGCACTGCCCAGAGATTGAGAACGTTATTTCCCGTTGCCGCCTCAGAAACGGCTGGATCCTTGCCTAATCCCCGGGCCAGGCGAAGCCGCATCTGATCATCGCCTTCGTCCCAGAAATAGATCAAAGCCTTGTCAAACGGCGCGATTTCCGCGGTGAAATCACAAAGCAGGTTCAGCGTAGCCTCAAGCTGCATTTGCAGTCCCGTCAACATACTTAACCGAAGGACTACATTCAGGTGCTGCCAGCGTTTCTGGATGGTCTCCCGATCCAGCTCCGAAAATACCTCAACTACGAACTTCTCCGGCGCGTAAGTAGCTGCTTTTATGGACTCTGGGGGGACCATGGCGTGAATACAATTTCAATAACTGCCCACTGTGAGATGCCGTTGCCTGCTCTCAAGGGAGTATTACTACGGAGGAGCTACTGCACTGGCAGAGTGGCAATATCGCAGCTGGAACCGGTACATTGTCCAAAAGGACGATGTACCCCGTTTAAAATTGATCTAGCCTCTCCACGATGCTGCGTGGGGATAAGGCCGAGCCCTAACACCTGCATTAAGAATGCGTTACAGGAATAGCTCACAACTTCACTGTAGTGAGCGTAGTTCTTGAATAGAGCCTTGTTCGATATCAAATTTTTTTGAATCCATGCACAGACTCTGTTGCATTTCTCTGGGCATCATCATAGGATGATTGAGGCGCTTGGAAAACTCGCCAAGCCCCATTCAAGCAGCTCTTCGAAGTAAATCGCCCGACTCAAAAACAACCGGCCCGAGCGTTTTTCCGGACAGGAGAAGCAATCTTTATGGCATGGTACGCGTACTGCATCGTTGAGCAACAAGCGTTTCAGAACGGTATTCGGTCCCGCCGCCCAGTTCCCGTAGAAAACTTAAAAGGTATCGCAGACGCGCAGACCTTCGCCTATAACAGTGGAGAGTTCGCAGTAATCGTTAGCGAGTACATTCCCACAGGCGATCTGGGACAGACCGCTCTCCTGCAGCACGCGCACGTGGTAAGCGAATGTTTTAAGCGGACCACGGTGTTGCCGTTCCGTTTCGGAACGGTTTTCGATACGGATGAAGCCCTTCGCCGCGCCGTTCGGCTCAATCGCAAAGCGTTCCTCGAGAGCGTAGTCAAGCTTAAGGGAAAGGCAGAAATGCATCTTAAGCTGCTGGTTAAAGACGGCTCTCTCCGCGAAGCTCTTGAAGAGATTGAGTTGCCCGCGACCGTTGGGAGTGAATACCTGAGCAAGCTTCGTGAAAAAGCCGCCCGCCAGCGCGAACGCCAAACCAAGGCTCGCGCCCTTTCGGTTCAGGTCCACAAGATTTTCGATCCCCTTGACCAGGACGTCTGCTGCCGCAAAGTTGATTCCGGTGGCATGTTGATTGACATTGCTCATCTGATTGATCACAAGAAAGTCGAGAAGTACCAGAATAAGTATCAGATGGCCACCCGGCACCTGCCCGGCGTCGAGGTTGTAATGAGCGGTCCCTGGCCGCCGTACCACTTTATTACTGGCAAGCGCTCCTCCTAGAATCCCTTTTGGGGGCGCTGACGGCGCCCCCCTTTCCGGCCTTCCTCACGCGAATTTCCGTGTATAGTCTTAGTACATTAGGCTTTTCCGATTGCGCCTATAAGCTCAGTTTTCATTTGTTTTGAGCATCCAAATACCTGAAAATGGAATCTCAGTGCAACAGTGGGTAGGGGAACCACCCTCCATTGTTGCCGGCCTCAATAAAAGCTGCTGCCAGGAGCGTCATGAACGCCAAAAGTCGTGTGTTGATCGTGGACGAGGACGTGGTCATGGCGAAGTATCTGGCTAACCACCTTACACGACGTAACTTCGAGGTGGCTGTGGCTTCCAGCAGCGCTGAAGCCCTGAGAATATTCCGAAATTTTGACCCCTTCCTAGTGCTCCTTGATACCGCATCCAGAGAAGAACCCGGGACTGACACTCTGCAGCGCCTCAAACAAATCAAGCCGGGCCTTTCCGTGATTGTGCTCTCAGCCAGCCGTGATCCGGAACTCATTTTCAAGGCTTCGAAGCTCGGGGCCGACGATTTCGTTGGTAAGCCCATCGATCCTAAAGAGCTCGATGTCCGGATCTCCAAGGTGCTCGACAGCCAGCGCCTGTTTGGTGAGGTGACTCAGCTCCGGGAACAGGTACGCCGCCAGACGGACTTCACCATGCTCTTTGGCACCAGCCCGAAGATGTTGGAGGTGAAGACCACAATCGAACAGGTCGCGGACACTACGGCAACCGTCCTCATCCGCGGCGAAAGCGGCACAGGAAAAGAAGTCGTCGCCCGGATGGTCTACGCCGAGTCGTCACGCAATGAGAAACCGTTCGTAAAAGTGAATTGCGCCGCTATCCCCCACGAGTTACTGGAGAGCGAACTCTTTGGCTACGAGCCCGGCGCGTTCACCGGCGCGACCCGGCAAAAGCTGGGGAAATTCGAGCAGGCCAACGGCGGTACCATTTTTCTCGACGAAATCAGCGAAATGCATCCCGCGCTTCAGGCCAAGCTGCTGCACGTTCTACAGGACCACGAATTCTCCCGGCTGGGCGGCAAGCGCGACATTCAGGTGGATGTTCGCGTTCTTGCAGCCACGAACAAGCCGCTGGAGCGGGCGGTTGAAGAAGGCGTGTTCCGCGAAGATCTGTTTTACCGCCTGAACGTGGTCACGATTCACATTCCGCCTTTACGGGAGCGTCGCGAAGAGATTCCGGTGTTCCTGGAATACTTCCTCGAACGTTACAGCGCCCATTACGGCAAGCACCCGCCTATGTTCAGCGATTTTGCAATCGCGAAAATGATGGAATATGCATGGCCCGGTAATATCCGCGAACTTGAGAACCTGGTCAAACGGTATGTCATTGTCGGAAACGAGGCCCAAATTATCCGAGAGCTGGCGACACACAAGCCGATTGTTTCCTCGATCCATGCCCAGCCGAACCTTGCCGCTGCGGCGCCGGTGGCGGCCTCTGCGTCAACAATTCCAGCGATAAAAGGTCCGGTTGATGGATCCGAAATGGAAATGCCGTCCCTGCTGGAGATTGGACGACGAGCCGCGATGCAAGCGGAGCGGGAAGCAATTGAACGTGTTTTGGCACAGACACGCTGGAATCGCCGGCAAGCTGCCAAGATTTTGAAGATCAGTTACAAGGCTCTCCTCAATAAGCTAAAAGCCATGGAAGAGCAAAGCAAGATCCAGACTGGGAATGAAGAAGTCAAATAGTGGAATCATGATTCCACATTGCCGCGACTTTAAGGATTTCACATCCTTTTCCTGCTGCCACTTGATCCGGCTAAGAGATTGTTTGCAAAAGAGATATCCGCTCCTCCATCCTTCTGCGCTTAGCCATCCTTCTTTGGTTTGAGAGTTGCTTTACTTCAGGCATACGAAAGAGGCCAAAACTACGCAATGACTTCAACCCTTTCCCAAGCTTTTCGTCTTCTCCGATTCGAGCATGCGGGCTTTAGCCTCGAGCTCATCGCCTTTGATCGCCTTTCCTGAGAACTCCCTCCTTCCCAATCGCCTCTTTATCAAGGCGGCCTGAAAAAGGCCGCTTTTTTGTTTCCTGCTGAAAACTGTGATTTTGCGGCCGTGAACAACGCGCTCAGCTGCTGCATCTAATATTGTTCTCAAATTTGACGGTATCGTTGTATGGCGAATAACATTAGTAGTTTTCCTAAGAACATGGATAAGAAGAAGCTGGACCTATTCAAGAAAAAGCTGGAAGAGCGCCAGCAGTCCTTGCGCCGGGCCGTGAGCCGGATCGAAGAGGACGGCCGAATTGCTGACTCAGACCAGACGCAGGATATTGCTGACCGCGCGGCCAGCTCGTACACCAAAGAATTCCTGTTTTCTCAAAGCAATAACGAGCGGCAGCTTTTAAACATGGTGGAAACGGCGCTGCAGCGCATTCGCGAAGGCAGTTTTGGTGAGTGCGTCAGCTGCGGAAATGAAATCAATCCCAAGCGCCTTGAGGCCGTTCCCTGGACGCGTTACTGCATTGAGTGCCAGGAGAAAAAGGAAAAAGGGTTATTGGAAGAAGCAGTTGAGTAGGCGGTAGCGAAACTGCCGCACATGATGAAAAAAGGAGATGCTCGGTGCATCTCCTTTTGCGTTTCTGCTTGAATTTGAATCAGTAGAGGTTGAAGCTGACTTCCACCGCCATCTCGACGGCCACCGGCCGTCCATTCATTTTAGCCGGATCGAATTTCCAGTTGCGGACCGCTTCCTTGGCTTTTTCATCCAGGCCCATGCCCAGCGAACGAATAACGCGCGGATCCCGCACGCGGCCATCGGCTCCCACTACGATCTCCAGGATCACGACGCCTTGATATTTTGATTTGCGGGCTTCCTCAGAGAATTCCGGTTCAGGCGTATAGATTGCGCGTGGCGCACTCACACCGTTGCCGATATGAAAGATTCCAGGTCCCACGCCGGGACCGCCGTGTCCTGAGCCCACGCCGCCGCCATCGCCACTCCCAATACCACCACCGATTCCCGTCCCATTGGAGGGCGTCATCAGCTTGGAAAGCGGATCACCGATCTGCCCGGGGGTGACCTTCAGATCAGCCACAACGGTCGGTTCCACCATCAATTTGCTCTTTTGCTGTTGCAACACCACCGGAGGAGCGAACTGCTGCTTTGCTGCCCGCGGGGGCGTTCCCGCGGATGCCTTCAGCTTGCTGGCATCGCCGCCACCACCCCCACTGGGACCGTTCTTGCCTACCTGCAGCGGGATGTATGGCGCAAGCTCCACACTTGCGGTATTTTTCGGCTGTGCCAATGTCGGCGCAATGGTTACATGGTAGAGCCACAGCATTGCCGCAAGAATTGCGGTGTGGGTGATCACTGACAGGAGGAAATTCTCCGGCCGGACGCGATATTGTCCGTATCCGCTGCCTCCGAACAGCGTTGTGAGCTGTTGGTCCGTGGCCTGTGGACGCGTCAGCTTGATCACCTGCTGCTGCGCGGATGGTGCATCTCCCGCTGCCGGCTTTCCGGGGGTTTCGGCTTGTTTGTTCGTTTCGAGCGGAGACATGGCTTTCCTTACAGTATAGACGCCTTGCTGCTCAATTTGTTTCCTAAAAGTGCATGGGGTGACCTGTACTCCCGGATGCGACCTTAACCCAATGGCTCACCGGCGGAACAGACCGCTGAAAAACCCTCCTACACGCCCGAAGAACCCCTTCTTCTCTTTCTTTTGCGGCTGCTCCACCCGAGCCAGCGTGGGCTCTTCAGGCTTGACAGACACTTGTGCAGGCTTTTCCAGAGGAAGTACGACTGGATCCACCTTTTCTTGCAGGAAATAAACATTGGGCAGGCTTGCCAGGTTCAATTTCGCCACGGAATAAGGCTTTACCCCGTCCGCGCTGGCGCGAAATACGAATGGGGTATCCACTTCCACATGTACCTGCCCCGGCCGATCTGCCGGAAGTGGCGCAGTTGCATCAGGACTGCTATTTGCCAGCATCACACGCTCACCTGGCTGGTCTTGACTCTGCGCGGCGGGGTTCACAGGCTTCGGCGCAGCCGCCTGGAGGCTCGGTTGCGCGATTGGGCACCCACATTCCTCCGTCAAAGCGGTGTTTGAATCAAGCTTTCCCGACCGAAACATGGTGCTCTCCGCGATGTTCGTCTTGTAGACGGTGCTACCAAGCAGTTCGGTGATAAGAATGACGCCATGATTGTCGGGCAGCGCCTTCACGCAAGTATCACCCTTTTTGTTAACCCCAAGCGCAAAATGATAGCTGCCGGGACCCGAAAGCTGAAGGCTCAGATCTGGAGTGATAACGAAATCTGCACCACGCTGGGCCACGGAGTAGTCGACCTCCAGCATACCGGTGCCCATCGCGAACATCAGGCCGAATTTGCCCGAAGTGACGCTCACCGTGCTTCGCGGACAAATCCTAACCTGTCCGCCACGATAGAGGCGCAGCCGTGCCGGTGCAACACCGGCGGAGAGTTCCGATCCCGCAACCACGCTCATCCCGGCGCCTGCAGGCTGCACCAGTTTGGTGCCATCATCGGCCGCGAAGAGTTCCCCAACGGGCTTCGCACTTTGCTGCTGTGCAGTAGCTGCTGCTGACAAACACGAAAGGGTCGTCGCACCAAAGCGCAAAAAAAAGCTACGATTCATTTATTTGAAAGGCTGGGAGAATCGGCCTAATCCTCGCCTACAAAGTCATATCTTTCGATCGTCGCGGCCACGCCCTGTTCTTCCCCTCGCCGTTCCGCACGCAGGATCATTCCACTGCACCGGACTCGGATGGGATCCGCCAGTGTGATTTCCGGCGGCAGAGTCATTACAAACTCAATCGGGACGCCTTCTGCAATCTGGGAATTCAGGTAAATGAATGCTCCGCGTGAACTGACGTCGCGTGTCTGGCCCGTCATGTTCGCCTGGCTCTCCGCCAGGAATTTCACGTTCACAGGGAGTTCCAGCGCAAAGCGCCGTGTCGAACGCTTCTCCGGTTGCGGCTGCGCCATGACTTCTGGGCCCTCCAGATCTGCAGGTTTGCCGTTGCCGAAGATTGTAGCTCAACTCAAGCGGAAATAGCGGTTGAGAGCTGCATTTAAAGCGACAAGAAGTTCCGGAGCAGCAGTTGGCCGGAGTCGGTCAACACACTTTCTGGATGAAACTGTACCCCTTCCACGGGAAGGGTCTTATGCCGCAGTCCCATGATCACGCGCGTTCCATCATCTTCCCGGGTCTCAGCGCTGATCTCCAGTTCTTTCGGGAGCTTCTCTTCAGAGACGACGAGTGAGTGATAGCGCGTTGCGGTGAGCGGCTGTGGGGCACCTTTGAACACGGTACGATTGTCGTGCTGAATCTGGCTCACTTTGCCGTGCATCACTTTTGACGCGCGTACTACTCTGCCGCCGAAAGCAGCCCCGATCGCCTGATGTCCCAGGCATACTCCCAGAATTGGCCTCTTATCCGCGAAATGACGAATCACGTCAATGCTGATGCCGGCGTCGTGCGGCGTGCAGGGCCCGGGCGAAACGAGGATGTGCGTAGGATTCAGTCGCTCGATCTGCTCGATGCTGACTTGGTCATTCCGCCGAACTTCCACCGTCTGTTCCAGCTCACCGAGATACTGGACCAGGTTGTAGGTGAAAGAATCGTAGTTGTCGAGCACGAAGACCATGCTGCGATGATACTAGAATCTCAGTTTGCGTACGCCCGGCCGCGAATCGCGCTGTAACATTCGAGGGGTTCGCTATCCACTCTTCTTTTGTTTCTCCTCTGCTCTTAGGTGCACGGCAACGTAAGTAATCGAATCCCAGGAATTATGTATTCCATTAATCAAAAGGAGAATGGTTGTACCTGCAATAACAAAGAGGGCGTCTGTGGGATGAGCCGCCACCCGAATTCCCCCGACCAGCAGTAGCGAATAAGCGCATACGGGCATCACCGCGTACCAGAACCAATCTTCACGATCAGGAGAGTACCCCGTCTGAATCTTCGCGTGGCGAATCACCCGCGCCGAATACGCCAGCCCCGCCGAACCCAGCACCGCAAAGGCGATTCCGGCTGCTGCAAGACTGTTCCACGGCGCAGTTGCCACGGCCGAAACCAGCAAGGCAGCGCAGAAATGCACGATCGTCGGCGTGGCAAACGCCCTCACTTCGAGCATGCTCGGATACATTTCCAGGTCCGAAATTAGCGCCATCACCACGAATTGCAGTCCGGTCAGCGCGCCGGCAGAGGAACCTACGATAACGTAGAAGTTCTCCCATCTTGAGAGGATCGAAAATGCGCCCTGTTCCAAGGGAATTCTCCTTCCTTCCCGCAGTTACGTTTCGCTACCCGCATGGATGTTATAGTTTGGCGCAGACATCCGGGCATCACAAATTCGTTTTTGGGGAACCATGACTTTGATCTCATCTGCACGCGTCTTAAATAACGTAGTCCGCCTGCTCGCAGTCTTGATTTTTCTTACCCCCGCACTGCTTTCCGCGCAGAGACTGCCGGGGAATGTGATTCCTGAGAACTACAAGCTCTTCCTCGACCCAGACATCACCACACGCCAGTTCTCTGGTGAGGAGACGATCGCGGTTCGCATCTCTGCGCCAACCAATGAGATCGTACTGAATTCAGTCGATCTGGGGATCCCTTCAGCGAGCGTCACCGTTGCCGGCAAGACTCAGGAAGCCAAGGTCATCATTGATGCTCCCAGTGAAATGATCAGGCTCACCCTGAAGTCTCCAGTGCCCGCGGGCTCCGCCACATTGCATCTGAAGTTCGCCGGCAAGTTGACAGAAGGCCTGCGTGGCCTTTACCTCAGCAAATCGCCACGGCGTTTCTACGCGGTCACACAGTTTGAGGGAACCTACGCCCGCATGATGTTTCCTTGCTTCGACGAGCCTTCTTACAAGGCTACTTTCGACCTCACCGTCACCGCTGCTGCGGGCGACACCGCCATTTCCAATGGTCGCCTGATCCACGACGAGCCGATGGGTTCGCGCCACAAGCTGACGTTCACCACTTCGCCCCGCATGTCTACCTATCTTGTTGCGGTTGCCATTGGCGACTGGCAATGCCTGGAACGTAATGTCGAGGGAACCCCTGTCCGCGTCTGTTCGGTTCCGGAAAAGAAAGACCTGGGCCACTTCGGACTTGAGGTCGCGGCGCAATCGCTCCACTTTTACAACCAGTGGTACGGCATCAAGTATCCGTTCGGCAAACTCGACATGGTGGCGATCCCCGATTACGAGTGGGGCGGAATGGAAAATACTGCCGCAATTTTCTATCGCGACTCGGCCCTGCTCCTCGACGATGCGAATTCCTCCGTGTTTACTCGCCAAGGACATGCCTCTACCATCGCGCATGAAATCGCTCATCAATGGTTCGGCGACCTGGTCACCGCCGCCTGGTGGGACGACATTTGGCTGAATGAAGGCTTTGCCAGTTGGATGTCACGCAAGCCGATCGAAGCATGGCACCCGGACTGGCACCTGGAAAACGACGCTGCCGCCGATGGCCAGCAGATCATCTCTCTCGACTCATTGGCTGAGGCTCGCGCTATCCATGGCAATCCCCGCAGTTCCCCTGAAATCAAGGAGATGTTTGACGGTATCACCTATGAGAAAGGCGCGGCGGTTTTGCGCATGCTCGAAGCCTACGTGGGTCCGGAGGTTTTTCGGCGGGGAGTAAACGAGTATCTCAAGCAACACGCCAATGGGAATGCCACGTCGGCGGATTTCTGGAGCGCGATGGCAAAGGTTTCCGGCAAGCCGGTAGACCGAATCATGCCGGGATTCGTCCTGCAGCCCGGCGTTCCGGTTGTGAGCGTCGAGGGCGCATGTCAGGTCGATCATTTCCCGCTGAGCCTGAAGCAGCAGCGATTTTTGATCTCTTCCAAAAATCCTGGTTCAGAGCACAACCAACTCTGGAGTATTCCTGTTTGCTTCAGAAGCAGCTCAACTTCGGACTCGCGGTGTGAGCTGCTCGCTCATGAGAGCCAGGAATTTGTACTCAAGGACTGTCCAGACTGGTTTATCGCCAACAGCAATGCAACTGGGTATTACCGAGTTCAATATGCCGATCCGGGTCTTCTTAGAAATATTGCAAGCGCCGCCGAAAAACAATTGAACGCGCCTGAGCGTATCGCGCTGGTTGAAGACACCTGGGCCATGGTTCGCGCTGGAAAGACACAGGTTGGATTGTTCCTTGATGTCGTGAAAGCGTTGCACGCTGAGCCGGAACGACTGGTTCTCGAATCCGTTCACGGTCACCTTGGCTACGCCGAAAGCGCACTCGTACCCGATGCGCAGAAACCTGCATTCCAGAAGTTCGTTCGCGAGCAGTTTAAAGCGCAAGCTGTCGAGCTGGGATGGAAGCCGCGGGCCAATGACAACGACGAACAGAAAGCCCTGCGCGCTACTTTGCTCGGAATCCTTGGAGCCGCAGACGATCCTTTAGCAATTGCCGCTGCTCAGGACATCACACACCAATACCTTGAGAAGCCTCAGTCCGTGGACAACACTCTGGTGGGTCCTGCCCTCAGCGTCGCTGCGGGTCATGGAGATGCCGCTTTGTACAAGCAGCTCTCCGATGCGATGTCACAGCCTGGTCCACCCGACCGCTACTTCAACCTCTTGTTTGCTCTCGCTGATTTCCGCCAGCCAGACCTCTCGCAGCAGCTTTTGAAGAAAATAGAAAGCGGAGAACTGCGCCAGCAGGTCTACCCGGCCGTTTTCTCTGCACTCCTCAGTAATCCCAGCTCCCGTGCAGCTGCATGGAACTATCTCAAGATGCACTGGAGTGACCTGGCGGAGAAGGTCTCCAGCTTTGGCGGCCGAGGCGCGGTCTCCGCGCTTGGCAGCTTCTGTACAACGGCGGAACGCGACGACGTTAAGCGCTTCTTTGCTGATCACCAGTCAATCGGAGCTGAAAACGCGCTAAAGCAAAGCCTTGAACGCATGGATGGCTGTATCGCTTTCAAGAGTGCGCAGGAAAAAAATATGGCGGTGTGGCTGCTAGGTCAGCCATAGGACCCTAGACCCTAGCTGGCGGGCGAGAGAATTGGTCTGCCAGCGAACCAGAGGACACACGCAATCCCGAGCATGAAAGCCGAGATTGACGCCCCTAGTGTGCGGTCCCATGTTCGCGTGAGAAAAACGCGGACCTGAGTTTCGCCTTTCGGAACTGGAACGATCACCTGCCCAATGTCTTGATCGCTTTCATATTGGATTCTGCGGCCATTTACCTCGACCTGCCACGCGGGGTAGGCAAACAACCTCAGCTCAAGGCGGCTCGGCTTCGCTGCATCGACCCGCAGAATCTTTTCCTCGGCCTTCCATTGATTTACCTGCATGCTCGTCGGTTCGTCTTCAGTCATGATTCTCGGCGGCTTCTCCGGAGCGTTTTCAAGGTTTGCGGCTAACGGCATGTATTCGGAAACGCTTTCGTATCCGCGCTCCTGTTCAATGTCGCTGAGCATCTTGGTCAAGTCCGCGGCCTTGTCCCACCATGGCGGCTGCACCCATCGCCAGACCGCGATAACCGCCAGGACGAGCATTAAATAGATCAGTACGCGAATCAGCCATTGCCGTACTGAGAACGTAAGAAGCATCGCAATCGCGACATTCAGGCACAAGAGCCAGCGCCATGGCAGTTGGACGTAGCGCAACTCCGGCAGATATTGCCAGAGCGCCCATGTGATCGGGAGCATCAATAAAGTTGCTGCCGTTCCCCATGCGATCAGCAACAGCCGCGGTTCTGTTCCATTTTCCTGGCGCCGTCGCAACAACCACCCGGCAAGGATCAGGACGCAAATCTCCAGTACCGCGATGATCGAGACCAGCCGGTTGAAGCGGTTATGCATCACGTCATTCATCAGCGTGAAAAGAAAGTTGTTGCCGGGTCTAACGATGGGATCCAGTGCCTGCTGGATTGTCACCCAGCGCCGTTCACACGCCGCCGGCAACAGATAGAAAGACGTGGCAAGTATGCCAAACCCACCGGCCATGGCGCCGTGCAAAAGCAATCCCAGCGAGCGACGCTGATAGGCAAGCACGCCAACCATGAGCACAAGTGAATAGGTCGCCATCACGGCAGCGGGCAGATTGGTAAGCCACACTGCGGCCATCACCGCAGCAAGCCGCAGCATTGACCTGTTATCTCCTTTTCGCAGTTGCAAGACCAATAGGACGAGCAACGGCATCCAGATTGCCGCCATGAGTTCGGCAAATGCGCTCCGCCAGTACACCACTAGCAGGTGGTATGGATTAACGACGTAGAATGCCGAAGCGAAGATTGCATCTCGCGGCGCAAGATAGCGACTCGCCAGCGCGAACATGCTGCACCCGGAAGCCGTAAGAACCACCCAGAGGTAAGCGCCCGGAACCAGCTTCCAGGGAAGAATCATTCCCAGAGCGCCGCCCAGCATCCACGACGCCGGAGGATAGAAGATGAAGCGTGGCTCCCCGAAGCCGAAATTCGCCATCTCCGCCCATCGTGGATACAGGAGTCCCTGTCGCCACTGGCGGACCACTTCCATCCATGAGTTCACGTGAAATTCAAAATCATGGCCGGAAGCGATGCCGAAGTGGAACATCGGGAGTAGCGCTACGAATGCCACCGCTCCCATGACTGCCGGCACAACAGCGCGTGTTCGCAACGGATGCTGCGGAGAATCGAGCATCTCCGCGGCCGCAGCATGTTCTGTTTGGGGCCTGATAGGTGCGGACATCTACTTTGCAGCCTCCAGAAACATCCTGATCTGGGGCCAGAATTTGTGCACCACTTCCTCGGTGCGTAGATGCCCGCCACTCCGCACAGTTTTAAGCGTAATTCCAGACTTAGCCGCGAAGCGGGCTACGAGTTTGTAGGGAATGTACGGATCATCCACCGCATGGATCATCATTACTTTTGCGGGATCAAGTTCTTTGATGTGGTAAGCCGGGTTGAAGAAGTCGCCGCGATGCAGCTTCAGCCAGTTCTTATCGCTCAAGCGATAGCCATTCCCGAATGCCTCACGGATATAACCGGCATAATTGGGATTGGACGTTTCTGCCTTCTGCTCCTTTGGCAGGATGGCCCAATCGACTACCGGACAGTTCGCAACCACCCGCGTGATCCGCGAATCCAGTGAGCAGAGGATCGCTGCCGCACCGCCGAAACTGCCTCCTATCACGAATACCTCGTCCGACTTTGGAACAAATCTCTGCCCAAACGCAACCTCTCTGATGCCTTTGCGCAGTTCCGGAATGAGATCAAGGATGTCTTCATGCGGGGCACGTTGCAAAAATTCCCCCTCACTCTCCCATGCTCCGCGATAGCGGGGATACAGTACCCAATAACCCTTGCTTGCAAGAAAAGTTACAAGCGCTTGTTTTCGCGGAATGGAGGGCATGCCGTCGCAAACAATGATGAGCCGTTCGCGTTTCGCGGTTCTTGCGGGTGGCAAAAACTCAGCCACAATACCATTCTTAAATCGGGTCCTGAACATTTCTGATTCGTCTCTGAAAGTTGAACTCATTGTAAGGGGAGACCGGATACTGTTTCAGGCAGGATGAATTTGCTGCTAACCTAGCCATCGGATCGCCGTCCTATAGACAGCTAGGGGGAGTACTGGAGTGGGGAAACATTCGAACGACCGTCTTCAGGGCACGCTCGACTTGCTGGTGCTCAAGTCGCTGGCCTGTCTCGGCCCGATGCATGGCTACGGCATCAGCAACCACATCCAATCAATCGCGGGAGACGCGCTGCGAGTGGAAGAAGGCTCTCTTTACCCGGCACTCCATCGCATGGCGCAGGAGGGCTGGATCCTCGCGGAATGGCGGCCCAGCGACAACAATCGCCGTGCTCGCTATTACGCTCTTACTGCGGCAGGCAAGAAACAGCTCGCTGCGGAACAAAGGCGTTGGGATGAGTTGACTCATGCGGTATCTCGCGTTCTCAGCTTCGCATAGGTTGCTTTATGGGCTGGTTCAAACGCATTACCAACACGTTTCGATCGAACAAACTTCAACGCGATTTGGAAGAAGAGCTGCGCCATCACCTGGATCTTCGTACTGCCGACTATGAAGGAAGCGGAATGACACCCGATGAGGCAAGGCTTGCGGCAACACGGCAATTTGGAAATCCAACCCTGGAAAAGGAGAGAGCGCGCACCATGGACATTTCCGCCTGGCTCGAAACCCTGCTGAAAGATCTTCGCTACGCCGCACGTCAGTTTTTGCGCAACCCGGTCTTCACCATTGTTGCTGTACTGTCGCTTGCAATCGGCATCGGCGCGAACACGTCCATTTTCAGCCTCATGAATGCGGTACTCCTGAGGTCGCTGCCAGTGCACGATCCTCACGAGTTGGTCGCGCTCACTGACCCTAACACCGCAGGAGTTTCCGTAGGGCTCTCTTCCGGCGAACGCGGTCTGATGAGTTACGCGGAATACGAACAGATCCGCGATCACGCCAAAAGTTTTTCCGGTCTGTGCGTGGTAGAGGCAGAACTCGATCGCTGGCAGGTCCGCATCCACGGGGCTGGTCCGGAGGACGCGCGTCCAAAGCTTGTTTCAGAAAACTACTTTTCCGTGCTCGGCGTAGAACCGTTCATTGGCCGGGTATTCAATGTCGAGGACGCCCACGCTCCCGGCCAGAATCCGTACGTCGTTCTCAGCTATGACTACTGGAAGAACCGCTTTGGCGGGAATGCATCTGCACTAGGTACTCCCATTCGAATTCTGGGGACGACGTACTCCGTTATTGGCGTGGCCGCGCCTGGCTTCCACGGTGAGAACATCAGTGAATATCCCGACTTCTGGTTGCCGATGATGATGCAGCCGAGCGTCATGCCCGGCCGCGACTGGCTCCGCGAAGATCTAAGCAAGAATTTCGAGAAAGTCATGTGGCTCCACGCTTTCGGGAGGCTCGCACCCGGCGTTACCCTGGCCAAAGCGCAAGCGGAAGTTGACGTCCTCTTCAAGAACATCATTGAAAATGGCTATCCTTCCACGCTCAGTCCGGAGACGCGCAAGGAAGCACTGGATCAGAAGCTGAAACTGCGCGAAGCAAGCACAGGAGCTTTTGGCGGGCGCGAAGATTTTGCTCAGCAGCTCATGATCCTGCTGGGCGCATCAGGCGTTGTTCTGCTGATCGCCTGCATCAACGTCGCGAACTTGTTGCTCGCTCGTGCCTCCGCACGCAATAAGGAAGTGGGAGTACGTCTCTCGATCGGAGCGTCCCGCGGGCGTCTGGTCCGGCAGTTCCTTACCGAAAGCCTATTGCTCGCGTTCATGGGAGGGATGGTCGGTCTTTTGATCGCATGGGGCGGATCTCATCTGTTTGCCGCCCTGCTCGCAGGCAACCGCGACCGTTTCGATCTGAACACCAGCCTTGACCTGCGGGTCCTGGCATTTACGATGGGGATCAGCCTGCTGACGGGCATCCTGTTCGGTTTGACGCCGGCTCTTCGCGGCACCCGCGTCAACCTGAATGACAGCCTTCGTGACGGTGAACGCGCGACCGCCTCAAGTGGGCGGCTTAATCTTGCCAAGGGCCTTGTGGTACTTCAGATGGGGCTTTCTTTGCTCGCCATCACCGGCGCAGGGTTGTTGCTGCGTACTCTGTGGAACCTGCAAGCTGTCGACGTTGGTTATCCGAAGGAGAAACTGCTCCTGGTGGGTGTCGACGGAACCACCGCCGGCTACAAGGGCCCGCAACTCACAGCACTGTGGCGCGACCTCACAGCACGACTGCAGTCGTTGCCAGGCGTCACCGGGGCAACCTACTCCATTAACGGCCTGTTTTCCGGGAGCGAATCTGCAGACGTTGTTGAAGTCGAGGGCTTTACTCCTCAGACCCAAAAAGATCGCGGCTCGCGCTTTGATCTGATTGGTCCAGCTTATTTCTCCACCGTCGGCGTTCCCATGTTGCGCGGCCGCGAAATCGGCCAGCAGGATACCGCCGCAACTCCACGGGTCGTCGTCATCAATGAGGCGTTTGCGAAGAAATTTTTTGCCGGCCGGGACCCGATGGGCCGCCACATCACTGAACGATTCGGCGATCATAAGGCGATCTATGAAGTTGTCGGCGTCGCACGCAATTTGCGCGATCACAATTTGAAGACCGATGTATTCCCTCGTTTCTATGTTTCCGGAGAGCAGGGGATGGAAGGTCCCAATGAATTTGCTACCTTCGAGATTCGGACCGCCGGCGATCCTCGGCAGATGTTTGAGGGCATCCGAAAAACGATCTTGTCAGTCAACCAGGATCTTCAGCTCGATCCTCTGCGTACTCTCACCGAAAATCTTGATCGCACCACCGCGCAGCCGCGCATGATGGCGCGGCTCTGTACGTTGTTTGGGCTGGTAGCTCTGCTGCTGGCAGCAACAGGGCTGTACGGTGTGCTCTCCTACGCGGTCACACGACGCACGAACGAAATCGGAGTGCGTATGGCCCTTGGTGCGGGTCGCGGGCAGGTGGTCAGCATGATTCTGCGCGAGACCGGGATCATGATCCTGATTGGTGCGCTGGTCGGTGTTGCGGGGTCGGCCGGGCTGGCAAAACTCATCCAGTCACGGCTCTTTGGGTTGAAGACTCTTGACCCTGTGACGATCACCACGGCACTCGCGATTCTGGCGTTCGTTGCGCTGGTTGCGGGTTACATTCCCGCAATGCGGGCAGCACGGGTGAACCCGGTGCGGGCTCTTCGCCACGAGTAGATGAACACCTTGGGAAGCGTGCGCTCGCCACACGTGAAATCGAATGCTGGGTCTGGCTAATTCCTAATCACTAATTGCTTTATTCATATGCCAACGCGTCAATCGGATCTTTCTGTGCGGCCTTGAATGCAGGATACAAAGCGCCCAGCATCGCGCCACCGACGGCGATCAGCGCCGAGTAGAGGGCCCATTGTGCGGTGATCGGCAGCACGCGAAGAGTCGGGAACTGACGAACCAGCTCTGCCCGTCCGAATGCGCTGAAGGCGTAACCGACCAGAATGCCGGCAACAGCCAGCATGAGGGTTTCTCGCAGGATCACCCGCACAATGTACAGCTTGGAGGCTCCCAGCGATTTCAGGATGCCGATTTCGCGCGTCCGCTCCATCACGGCGGTATACATAGACTGGAAGATCACAATGAAGCCGATAATCACCGCAATTCCGATTGCGACCTTGATAAACGGCGCGAGTCCGGGGATATTATCCGTGGTCATCATCTCCATCCACTCACGGACGGACATGATGCTGTTGTTGGGAAGCAGCGTTTTGAGTTCCTGCACCAGTAAATCAGCATTCTTCGGATCGTCGGCTTTCACGTAAAAAGCCGAGGCTTTGTCTTGCGCACCGACCAGGTCCTGCAATGTTTTCATCGGGACGTATCGGCGGCTGCCGCGCCCGTGCGGAATGATTCCGCACACCCGGAACTCGTGATTTAAAACCGTAACGCTCGACCCTACCTTCACCTTGTTCGCGGGCGCATAGATATCGTCCACGATCATGTCATACGGTCCCTGAAAGGGTCCGCCAGCCAGGTACCGGAATGGTCCGCCTAATTGCTGGAAGGTGTCCAGGTCGATTCCATTCAGGATCTCAATGGTACTGACGCTCGAGGTGGTTTGCATGATGACCGGAGCAACGGCAGCCACATGCGGTTGCTTGCGAATTACGTCTGCATACGCTATCGGCATTGGAGCCGCATTCAAGGCCGAAAACACGCCGGCCCCGCTTGGCCGCACCATTACGTCCGCGCCAATCCCTTTCTGGCGGTCTTTGCTGTCCTCAAGAATTCCCAGCACCAGTCCCACGATCAGCAGGATCATGGTCACTTCAATTGCCACAGCAAAAACACTGATAATCGACCGCAGCGGGCGGTACGCGAGGTTGGAGATGATCATTCGATTCATGCGTTAACGTTTGCCTTCGGGCGAGGGAGGCGATGGCTGATTCCCCGCGCTGGTGGTCTTTTCATCGAGATTGATGAGCTTTGAGCCGGGTGGCTGCGTAAGCACGAACTGATCGTTCGTGAGCGGTTCATTCAGCCTCACCTTCAGCATGGTCAGCGTGATTGCGTACTCTTCCACCGGCCGCTGAATCTGCACGTGTGTAGGAAACATGGTCCCGCCGTAGTCGGTGAAATTGTCGTAGCGGGCGTAGGTCACCAGTTCCCCTTGCCGATTGTAGATGTACTGCTCGTGCGGCAGGAGATCCTCGCGGTTGAAAACGATTTTTCGTGACAAATAGCTGCCGTTCTGGTCTCGTCGAATGACCACAACAATATAATCGGGCTCGACGGCATCCTTTTTTGTCTTCGGATCCCTTACAAGTTCCGTGCTCTGCTCAAGGACGGCAAGTTCGTCCTGGGGGTCGATCGCCTTAAGCAATAATGCGTCAAAGATATGCTGTGGCCGCATGTTCTCCAGGGGCTGCGGAGAAGGCTTGCCGGTCTGCTGGTTTGAGCCTACGTAGAACTTGCTTTGGCTCGGGGTGGTGATGGCCAGTTGAAACTTCCTGCCATCACTTACCATGTCAACCAGGCGGCTGCGAACCACGGGCGCCAGAAGGATCATCCGCAGCATCTCCGGCTTGCGCACAAGTACATAACCGCTGACTTGCCGGTAATCGGTTACCTTGCCTTTGCGCTCGCCTCCAGCAGAGGCATCGATATCAACGCTGGCGTTCAGAGTTTGCAGGTGGGTCGCGCTGGTATTTATCACTCCGACCAGCTGCTGCAGCGTGGCCTCTTTGAGTGGAGCAGTGGTGACGCGATATTTGGTTTCGCGCTGGCCGCGGACGGCACACCCAGTCATGAACAAGGTGCCGAAAACAAGAATGAGAACGTTAAGTCTTAAAAAAACGCGCATTGGCTGCTAATACGGCTTCCTTCTAATACTTTCTAAGTATATCGGACGGGAGTTATCGGCCGGGGGTTTACAACCAGTGACAAACCCCGGCAAAGTGCGGCAAAACAGTCAGATTAGTGAAAGAGGCTTAGCGATTCAGAGATTGTGCTACCGAGCGCCGGTACGCGGCAACGTTGCGGGCATGCTCCTCTGGGGTGCGGGAGAAGTTGTGGTGACCCTGGTTATCACTCACAAAGAACAAGTACTGCGTGTTGGCCGGATGCAGCGCCGCGGCCAATGAGTCACGGCCAGGATTGCAGATGGGGCCTGGAGGAAGACCGACATTCCTGTAGGTGTTATAAGGCGAATCGAACTGGAGATCTGAGCGGTAGATAGTGCCTCGATAACGACCGTTGAGCAACGCCGCGTAAATCACAGTCGGATCCGTTGCCAGCACCATGTTCTTTTGCAGCCGGTTGTAAAAGACGCTGGCCACTTCAGGCCGCTCCTGCGGCACCGCAGTCTCTTTTTCCACAATGCTGGCCATGGTTACCACATTATGGATGTCGCCGCTTAGGCCCACCTCTTTGGCAGCCTGGCGGAACCGGTGCACCATAGTAGAAACAATGTCATGGAGGCTTTGGGTCCGGGTGAACCGATAGCTGTCAGGAAACAGATAGCCTTCCAAGCTTGGCGCCTGCGGATCAAGATCGTGAATCAGCGAGGCGTCCGAGCGCACGACCTTCAGGAAATCGTCCCGGCTGCCCAGTCCTGCTTCTTCCACAGCCCCGGCGATATCGAAAATGTTGTAGCCCTCCGGGACCACCAGAAGGTGTACGTAGATATCGCCGTGCGCGAGGCGGTCATAAACTTCGCGAAGCTTAGCAGGGTGATCGAAAGAGTACTCGCCGGCTTTCAGGTGCTTGCGGCCATGCGCGTAATGCCAGAGCAGGAAGGCATACTGGCTGCGAACGACCCCTGCCTTCGCCAGATCCGCGCCGATTTTGCGCGCTGAAGATCCCGGCTTAAGCTGCACGTACTGCTGAGAGCTCGGACCCATCGGCAGCCAAAAGGCATAAGCAAGCAGCCCGGCCGCCAAAAGTAGCACAATCACAAACGCTCTGAGCAGAAACTTCAGCATAAGTCCTTTATTCGCGTTGTCTAATTGTACCCGTGTCTTTCCCCGACGCAGCCCTCGTCAGTACAAGACCAGAGCACAGTGGGGACATGCACCAGCGGCGAGAGGTATCTATTTTGAAGCGTGTTCAGCAGGTCAAAGTTGGCCGGATCGGCACCCGAAGTCTATTCGGGTGGACTCAGCCGCACGCTGCGCGATTGGAGAAACGACTGCAGGATCAGGACAGCCGCCATCCGGTCTACGGCCTGGGCCCGCTTTTGGATGCTGATTTCGGCTTCGCGGAGGATTCTGTTGGCTTCGGCGGAGGTGAGCCGCTCGTCCCAAAGGTGCACGGGAAGCCCGAATCTGCTTTCCAACTCCGCCCGGAACGCGTCGACCTTCTCCGTCTGGCGGCCCTCTTCACCGCTCATGCGCAGGGGATAGCCAAGCACGATCTCGCGCACCTGATACTCTCGGAGCAGCCTCTCCAGACGGGCAAAGTCGCTGCGCTTGTTCCTGCGCTCCAGCGTCTCAATCCCTTGCGCCGTGATGCCCAGCGGGTCGGTAACGGCCAGGCCCATCCGGCGGGAGCCGTAATCGATTGCCAGAATGCGCCCCAGGCCTTCCATCCCGACATTATATGCAGCGGACGCATCTTATCCCGTGTGGCCGCAAACCGCATCATTCCACCGCCTCCTGAGCAGCTCGACGCCAACGAAGCCGAAGACCGGACGCAGGCGTCTGAGTTGCAGCATCAGCAGCGAAGCGAGCGTGACTTCACTCGGACCGTTCTTGCCGGGTCGGGTGCCCAGGTCATCATTGCCATGGCGGTGGTGCTTGCCATTTGCTATGTCGCCAAACTCGTCCTCGTGACGCTGCTCGTCTCTGTGCTGATCGCCTTTACCCTTGCGCCACTAGTGGGCATTCTGGAAAAGATTCGTCTGCCCAGGGCGGCCGCCGCCCTCATCGCTGTGCTGCTGCTCACCGGCGCCTGCTGGGGGGCAAGCTACTTCTTTTACAACCGTGCGGTCGATTTTGCCCACGAGTTGCCAAAATATAGCGAGCGAGTGAAAGGCATGCTGGCCCATGTGAGGCAGCAGACCGCGGACCTTCAGAAATCCACCGAAACCATTCTTCCCGAGGCAGCGAAAAATGCGAAGCGGGCGGTGCCGGTCAAAGTGGAGAACAGTTCCGGCACCGAGATCATCACCAATCATCTTGGCACGCTCACGGAAGTCGCGCTGACGCTTGCGTTCATCCCATTTCTGGTCTACTTCATGCTGAGCTGGCAGGAGCATGCGCGCCGAAAAACGGTGGAGCTTTTTCGCCCTGAACACAGAACCGTCGCTTACGTGACGCTTGGGCAAATCGCCCTGATGATGCGCAGCTTCATTGCGGGCAATTTCATCATTGGCGTTTTCCTGAGCGCCACCAGCATTGCTGTATTCGGGGTGCTCGGGCTGCAATATTTCTATTTCCTCGGAATACTCAGCGGATTCCTGAGCCTGATGCCTTATCTCGGCGTGATCCTTGCTCTGGTGCCGCCGCTCGCGGCGGGTGCCGACAAACTGCACGAAGGCGGCGCGATTGCAATTCTCGTGACCGTTGTGGGACTTCACCTGTTTGCCATGAATGTCCTGTACCCGAAGGTTCTCGGGAAGCGCCTGCAGCTCAACCCACTGGTAGTCACCATCGCTCTGCTGATCTGGGGATGGATATGGGGCGCCGCCGGACTCGTTCTGGCCGTGCCGATCATGGGCGTGATTAAGATCATTTGTGATCACGTGACTTCCCTGCGTGCTTTTGGTGAATGGATGGGCGAGTAAGGTCTTAGGTTCCCACGCCGGTTGTGCGAGTTGCTTCCTCCGCTCCCAGCCGGGCCCGCTCCAGCGCATCCTGCATCTGCTGATGGAGTTCCTTCATTCCTTCCTCAGTGACATCCGCCGGCACATAAATTGGTCCTGTGGCATAAAGCACGGCCTCCGAAAACGGCTTAGGAATGAGCATCCTGTCCCATGAGTTCAGGATCCAGGCACGCTGCACGTGGATATAAAAGCAGGTGATTGGACGCCCCGTAATCTTGCCCAGCAATACCGGACCGGGCTTAGCCACGTATCGCGGACCGCGAGGGCCATCGATGGTGAACGCAACTGTGCGGTTCTCTTCCAGCTCGCGTCGCATGCCCAGCAGAGCACCCACGGCGCCTCGTGAACTTGAACCTCGCACGGCGCGATAGCCCAGCTTCTCGATGATTCGAGCGATGTATTCCCCGTCATAGCTTCGGCTCGTCATGACCGCAATTCCGAGATTGCGGAACTGGTACGAGGCTGGAATCACGCAGCGGTGCCAGAAGCCGAAGATGGACGGCTGATGCGGCCCGTGAATATCTGCGATAGCGCCGGCTTCAAACTTCGATCGGAACCGCAGCGTTGGGCCGATCAGCCGAATGAAAAGATAGCCAGCCCACGATATGGCGGCCAGCTGTAGGCGTTCCCGGAAAGTAAAGACACGTGCGTCGCTCTTTTGGGTAATCTGCTCCGCCTCAGCTACCGGATCCATGCTGAAATATTAAGCGTATTTCACCCATTTCACGATTTCCGGCAGGGTCGGCTTCTTGCCATACATCAAAATGCCCACGCGGTAAATCTTGCCGCAGAGCAGGACCACGCCATAGATCGTAGCCACCAGCAACCCAATTGATGCAGCAAGTTCATACCATGGCGGCATTTGCAGGACGATCCGGGCGTACATGGTGAGTGGCGCCGTAAGCGGGAACATGGAAACGGCAATGGAAAGAGGAGCGCCGGGATACTGGACGATGTAGCCAATCAGGAAAAGCGGAACCACCATCGGCAGGGTGACAAGTTGGGAGAGCTGCTGGGCCTCCTGCTGCGAGTTGCACATTGCACCCACTGCCGCGTACATGGCGCTGTAAAGCAGGTAACCAAGCAGGTAAAACACTACAAAGAAAATGATGCTCCTGATATTGATAATGCTCTTGAGATCAAGCCCGCTGCCCATTACCGCTGAACCGGAATAGAAAAGGCCCAAGGTGACCCAGATGGCGATCTGGGTGAGGCCAACTGCTCCTACGCCCAGGATCTTACCGGCCATGAGGAATTTGGGTTCAACAGTGGAAAGCACCACCTCCATCACGCGCGAGTTCTTCTCTTCCAGCACGGCATTCATCACGTTCACGCCGTAGAGGAGCACGCTCATGTAGAGGACCATGATCTGGAAAATGGCCGTGAAGATTGTGCTGGTACCGTTACCGGCCGGTTTCCCGTCGGGTGTGACCGCACTCAAGTCAACCGGCTTCTGAAAAGCTTCGATATCGCTTTCGCTCAGGCCCTTCGTGGCAAGCGTATTTCGCTGCAGGGCGCGCGAGATACTTCTCTGAACGTCATAAATCTCTTCGAGACTCGAGACGTTGCGGGTAATGAAAGGGACCTTTTTCGTGGCCAGGTTCTCGACGGTCGCCCAGACCACGCCATCCAGCACCTTCGCCTGTACCTTGAGGCTGAGTATCGATCGGTTCGCGTCCGAGGCGTTCGTATCGACGTCAATGTTCCAGCTCTCGGGGGCCGCAGCCGCGCCGCGCCTCATTGAGGGCCCTTCCTTTTCACGGGGATTGTCCTGGCGATCGCGGTTGATCTGTTGGGCGATAACGTCGCCTATGTGGCGGTCAGACGCGACAACCACGAGGTGTTTCGCACCAGATTGCGTCTTCTTCATGAAGAGCGCCGGAAGAAACAGCGAGCCGCCCATGATCGCCGGGATCAGGATGGTCATGATCAGAAATGCCTTGGTTCGGATCCGCTCGAGATATTCGCGCCGGGCGATCAGGAACATGCTACGCATCTGTTTTCCCCACCACTTCCTTGAAAATTTCTTCCAGAGAGGGCTCCATCAGTTCGAACTTGTTCACCCGCGATCGCGAGGCCACGGCCCGCAGCAACTCCTGCGAATCTGCCCCCGGCGCAAGCCGCACCTCCACATAGTTCCCGTAATTGTTGTAGGAGCCCACGAGCTGTGTCTCGCGGAGAAAATTGTCATCGCCCACGTATTCGATCTGCACATTGTTCTTGCCGAACTTCGATTTCACCTGCGAAAGCGAGCCCTGCAGCACTGCTCGTCCACGATTGATGAGGCAGATCGAATCGCAGAGCTTTTCCACCTGGTCCATGCGGTGGGTCGAGAAGAGAATGGTCTTGCCCTGCTTTTTCAGATCGAGCAGGACATCCTTCAATAATCCGGCGTTCACCGGGTCCAATCCAAAGAATGGCTCGTCCATAATGACGAAGTCCGGATCGTGCAAAAGGGCAGCGATGAACTGGATCTTCTGCTGCATTCCCTTGGAAAGCTCTTCCACTTTGTTATCGAGCTTCTCGGCAATCTCCAGACGTTTACACCATTCGCGCGCTTTCGCGGTTGCGTCCGCACGGCCCATTCCGTGAAGCTCCGCCAAAAAAACAAGCTGGTCAAGCACCTTCATCTTCTTGTAAAGACCGCGCTCTTCCGGGAGGTAGCCAATTCGTTCCAGGCTCTTGCGCTCAAATGGTTTGCCAAAAACATGGATCTCGCCGGAATCGGGCTGGGTAATCCCGATCATCATGCGAATCGTGCTGGTTTTGCCGGCGCCGTTAGGACCCAACAGGCCAAAAACCGTCCCCTGTTCAATGGCGAAGGAAATGTTGTCCACAGCTACAAACGTGTCATAGCTCTTGCGGACGTTGTTCAACTGAATGGTTTGCATGCGGGAGATTGGCTCCAATTGATGATACGCGGAGGAATCAGCAAAGTTACACTATCTCGAGGTACTGGTCTATCCAGTTGCGGATCTTCAACCTGCGATCGTCGCTGGGATCAAAGCGTAACCCGTAGACCTTGTCGGCGGGACGCGCCCAGCATACGTAGGCGCGCAGATTGAGTTTGGGCAATCCTGGAAGCTCCGCCCTGATAGTGATGGCATCTGAAGAGGCAATCGGAGTGGCCGATCGAACTGACATTCCACCGGAACTGACCTCGACGGTGGCAGCCTTCAGAGTGGTCGAACCAATTTCAAGGCTGGTCTCGCCGACTACCGGGACGCGCACATATCGGCGCAGTTCATGAATGACCAGCAAATGGGTCGCCCTGACTACTTTGAGCACGCTCTGGCGATCCAATGGCTCGTCAAAGATGGCGTTGATTCCCAAGCTCGAGTATTTCAGCGCCTCCTGGCTATTACGGGCGATCCCGTAGATCACCATGCGCTTGTTGGAGGGTGAGTTGCGAGCAGCTTTGAGGATCTTTTCGGCTTCGGGATCATACAGGCGCAGGACGCAGGCCTCAAACTTCTGCCGCTGGAAAAGCGCGACCGGATCGCCCGGCAACGCGATCACATGAATCCCAAATTGCCGGAAACAGTCGTGCAGAAACGCATTACAGGCGTTATCTATGTGCACGCTGGCGGCGCGCGCGAAAACCTTGCCCGGGATGATGGCAGTAGAGGCGCTCATCTAAATTCTTCGGTTACCTTGAAGCCACTGATTCGCGTTTGGTACCGGCCGAAATCACGCGATTACGGCCGGCTTGCTTCGCCTGATACAAGGCCGCATCCGCGGCAGCGACTAGTTCGTCACGGGTAATTCCGTGGCTCGGATAATCTGCCACACCGCAGCTGATCGTCACTGAACGTGGCACCCCGGGGAAGTGATGGCCGGCAACCCGCTGGCGCAGCTTTTCCGCAATACGCACGGCGTTCTCTCCGCTGGTCTCGAGCACCAGGATTGAGAACTCTTCCCCGCCGTAGCGGCAGACAACGTCCATTTTGCGGAGGTGCTGCTTGAAAAGCCCGGAGACCGCGCGCAATACTTCATCGCCCAGCAGGTGCCCGAACTCGTCGTTCAGCCGCTTGAAATGATCAATATCCACCATGATCACTGACATGCGTCCCTGGAAACGCGCAGCGCGCTCCAACTCCTCGGGAAAGCGCATCTCGAAATACCGGCGATTGTGAATTCCCGTCAGGCCGTCGATATAGGCCAACTGCTTCATCCGGTCAAAGTAACTGGCATTTTGGATGGCGGCCGCACAGATATCCGCGACCGACTCCAGCGGCTGGAGGTCGTCTGGATCGAATGCGTTTTTGCGCGCGCTATCCAGCACCAGCACGCCCAGCTTTTCGCCAAAAAAGATGAGCGGAACGCACATTTCTGATTGCGTTTCCGCAAAACCGGCGATGTAGCCTTCCACACTGTTAACGTCGTTTTCCATCACGCTGCGACCGGTCATCAGCGCACGGGCTGCGATTCCAGCCCCAGGCCCAAGTTGTGCTCCCATCGCCAGGTTTGGCGTAAGCCGGCCCTGGAAGGCACGCACGCGCAAAGAATCGCTTTCGGCGAGCAGCACCGCAACATGGTCGATTCGGAACCACTCCAGCAACAGGCGGCAAACCACAGACAGGAGTTCATCAAGGTCGAGGACGGCAGTGGTTTTGCGCGCTACTGAGTTAATGGCCTCCAGTTGCTCGGCCCGGCGGCGTTCCAACGAGTACAGCCGCGCATTTTCGAGCGCAAGAGACGCCTGCGTGGAGAAGAGCGTCAGCAGATCAATGGTCTCGGCGTCGAAGAAGTTCAGGTGTTCGCTCTGGAAGTCAAGCACGCCAACCACTTCGTCCCGCACCATGAGAGGAATGGCGACCTCTGATTTCGTCTCGGCTACGGTGCCGAAATATCGTGGGTCCTTGCTCACGTCAGCAGCATAGATAGGCCGCTTCAGCTTGGCGGCGGTTCCGGTAAGCCCCTGCCCCACGGGGACGCGGAGGTCGGGAGCCATATTGCTGCGGCCAATTTGCGCTCTTATGTAAAGCTCTGACTTGTTTCTATCGAGAAGCAGCACTACGCCATTCTGGAGTTGGAAATAGTCCCGGATAATCGTAAGAATCTGGTTGAGGACTTCGTCCAGATCAAAAGTCGAGAGGACCGCCTGACTGGCGTCATAGAGAATGGCGATCTTTTGCATCGATTCCAACAAGTGAAATGGCGTCCCCTAGGCGGAGATTTGGTGCCGTTTGAAGCTCCCGGCTGGTACTGCTGGTCGTTCTCGCCGGAGGGGGCGAGCTCAGATGGCTTTGTTATTGATTCTACCGTGGAAAAGGCTCAACGGTGCAAAGATGGTCAGCACGGAAGTACCTAGTGCCTTGACCTCCTGTAAAAAAATAAAAAGACGTTGTAGAGGACGACACACAGCCAGAAATCCGCCATAAGACCAAGGTCAATCCGAAAAGGCTGGTGGCGACCGCTCAGCGGCAGGAAGTGTTGGAGGCCGAGATACAGTGCGTTACCGGCGATCACAGCGGCAGCAGCGAGCGCAAACCGTTGCCGAAACGAAATCATCTCGGGTTATCGTTTGAGCAGATCCACAGATTCCCGCACATCGGTCACTCGGAAATAGGCGGCCAGGGCTGGGTGCTTGCGTTTGACCTCTTCATACATCGCATAAGCCACCTTGCGGTACGAGAAGTGTCCTGCCGGCCCGCTGCGCAACTCAGAGATGTAAACGGCCTCGGCAAGATCCATCTTGAACAGAGTGCGCTTGCGGATGCCCATGGGCAGAAGGTAAAGCGCGGCTTCAGAAGCTCCGGCGCCATGGAACGCCTGATATTCCTCCAGGACCTTACCCATTGCTGACTGGAAACGCCCGGCGAGACCAGCTGCTTCGAGGTCGGGCGGCGTGTCATAGCCATGTTCGCTAGTGAAGCCCTGCTCGATCTGGGTGCAGCGGCGGTGACGGTGCATGTCACGGAAGCCGCCGATGTCCATGAGGATGTCAAACTTGAACTGCTGGCCCGCGTGGAACTGCCGCAGGAGCTCGTCATGACGTCCCCGATTCCGCATTCCAAGATTGATAATTTCGTCACGCTGTGTCCCGCTTAGCCCCTCAATGGCTTCTCGAACCTGTCGATACGAATATTGGCAGGCGGAGTAGATCAGTGTCGCTGCGATTTCAATCTCCAGGGACCCATTTTCGATCAAGTCGACCAGTGGCGCGGGGCGAATAGCAGCCCCCTTCATTAGATCTTTGGCCGCCGCGGCAAGCTCTTCACGAGTCTTGATCTCATAATCGTTAGGGCTGGCGTATTTGACCAGGGTGGGTGCGATCTTGATTGGGCGCAAGAGCTGCTCTTCCGCACGAGCGCCTAATTCCGGATTGGCCGCCTTGATCTCCAGAACCAACCCGCGAAGCCATTCGGACTGCACATTGTAGGCAGGCTCATTGGCAGCCTGCTTCAAGAGCTCACCCAGGTGCCGCACCTCGGAGTAAGGACTCGATAGAAGGCGCGCGATCTGCGTTTCAAGGGTGCGCGCATTTACGATCTGGCCCAGCGATGTGTTGGTCGCGAGCGGCAGCAGGTAACGCGAATTGTCAAAAGCCCGGGCGCGAAGGGTACGGATATAGGCGTCCTCCGGCATGTCGCCCGGACGCGGCACCTGGGTCGTGTAGTAGCGCAGCATCTCCTGCGTGAGCGCATCGTACTCCGCGAAGAGGAAATCAATGGCAGCAACGTAACGATCCCGCAGATCCGCTCCCGCAGCAAAAGTCGGGATGTAGTAACCGCTCTTCTTGAAATTCTGGTACCGCGTCGAGCGCTCCTGGCCATCCCAGCGTTGCTCGTCCACCAGCACGATCGCTGCCAGCATGGAAAGCTTTTCCACGGCAAAGGCGATATGCGCCAGGTCGGCAATGGAGCGATGGCCGTACTGGAAGTAAAACGTGTTGAGGAATTGCTCGGCCTTCTGCTGGCTGATCTCGCGCAATGACTCTTTCATAGAAAGCGCCGAGCGTGAGTACTTGGCCATGGCGTAGGCCTGCACCTCAGGATCCACGCCGTGCACGGCGTAAACATCCACCTGCGGACCGGAACTGGCCCCGTTCTTCTCCGGAGCGACCTGGGTTTGGAGGGTTGGGTCGGGCATGCTGAGGATTCTAGTCCATAAGGGCTGTGGAATTTCGCGCGAGAGAAGATGTGACGGCCATCACGATTTAATATTACGCAACTCTGACAACCGCCTTGCTCCACCCCGGCAACAATAGCGACTATGAAAATTCCCGTGATAGTTCAGGGTGGAATGGGTGCGGGCATCTCAGGCTGGGCGCTGGCGCGAGAGGTTTCCCGGCTTGGACAACTCGGAGTGGTTTCAGGAACAGCTTTGGACCAGGTTCTGGCACGCCGGCTTCAGGATGGTGATCCCGGAGGCCATTTCCGCTTTGCCCTGAATCATTTCCCTTTTCCTGACATGGCTGAGCGGGTCTGGCGGAAATTCTACGTTCCCGACGGCAAGAGCCGGCTTGATTCATATCTCCGGATACCGATGCACTCACATGAGGGTTCACGCGAGTTGTACGAGCTCTGCATGGTGGCGAACTTTGCTGAAGTCTTTCTCGCGCGGCAGGGCCATTCCAACCCGGTGGGCGTCAACTACTTGGAAAAGATTCAACTGCCTCACCTCCCGTCGCTTTACGGCGCCATGCTCGGCGGAGTCGACTACGTGTTGATGGGCGCCGGCATTCCTTTGAAAATTCCGGGCGCTTTGGACGCTCTGGCGCGGCACCAGCCCGCAACCTACGAGCTTTACGTGACGGGACAGACGCGAGGTGAACCAACCACCCTCACATTCGATCCGCAGGATTTTGTTGAGGGCATCGCCCCACTCCTGCGCCGCCCAGCATTTCTTGCGATTATTGCGTCGAACACCCTGGCCACCACCATGGTCCGGAAGGCGAACGGCCGGGTTGACGGATTCATCATTGAGGGCCCAACTGCAGGCGGCCATAACGCGCCCCCACGGGGCAAGCTGCAGTTGAATGACTTGGGCGAGCCTGTGTACGGAGAGCGCGACCAGGTTGATCTCGCTGCGATCAGGGAACTCGGGCTGCCGTTCTGGCTTGCAGGAGAATATGGATCGCCGGAGAAGTTGCGATCTGCGCTGTCTCAGGGTGCAGCAGGTGTTCAGGTTGGGACTGCGTTTGCCTTCTGTGAGGAATCGGGGCTCCGCGCAGATTACAAGCAGCAAGTTATTGAACTCGTAAAGCATGGAGACGCGCGCGTTTTCACGGACCGGCTGGCCTCGCCGACGGGATTCCCTTTCAAGGTCGTAGCGCTCAAGGGTACTTCGTCTGAAGCTGAGGTTTATCAATCCCGTCCACGCATCTGTGATCTCGGCTACCTTCGCGAGGCATATCGAAAGGAGAATGGCAGCATAGATTACCGCTGTCCGGGCGAGCCGGTATCTGTTTATCTGGCGAAAGGCGGCAGCGAAGCGGAAACTGTGGGGCGGAAATGCCTGTGCAATGCCCTGGTCGCCAACATTGGCCTGGGGCAGGTAAGGAGCCAGAAGCACGAAGAGCCGGGGCTCATCACTTCCGGTGATGATCTCAAGAATATTGTCCAGTTTCTGGCACCGGGAAAAAATTCCTATGCGGCTGCGGATGTGGTTGCGCGACTCTCTGAAGGATTACCGCACGACGAGAGCAAGGTTCCCGCTGAACTCGCGGTGTGTTAAACATTGGCCGAAACAGTTTTACTGTCCACCACCAGTTGAGCGATCCGTTCACGGTGGAACGTCGCATCGCCCAGCATGGTTTCACTTGCCTTGGCGCGCCGATAGTACAGATGGGCATCATGTTCCCAGGTGAACCCCATGCCACCGTGTACCTGGATCCCGCGATTACCGGTATTACGGGCCGCGTCGCTGGCGTACATCTTGGCTATTGAAACTGCGACGGAAGCATCAGACGCACTTTCCTGGAGCGCCCAGGCCGAGTAATAAGCAGAGGAGCGCACGCTTTCGGTTTCCAGATACATGTCCGCACACATGTGCTGGACGGCCTGGAAGCTGCCGATCGGTTTGCCAAATTGCTTTCGAGTTTTGGCGTACCCGACGGTTAGCTCCAGCACACGCTGCATGTTGCCGGCGAGTTCGGCAGTGAGCGCTACAGTGGCGACTTCCATGGCGCGGCTGAGTCCGCCGAGATTGCCGCAGAGCCTTTCTGCCGGTAGTTGAGTGAACGTGACAGAGTAGATCTTGCGGCTGGGGTCGATGCCTTTCATGGGCGTGATCTTTAGCCCAGGAGTGCCGGACGATACGAGATAAACGCCATCCTCGCACGGAACAAGCAGCAGATCGGCGGTAGCCGCATCGCAGACGAATATTTTTGTGCCGTTCAGTTTCCCTGAGCTGCCGGATAACTTCAGATCACTCACGTTCCAGCTCGCTCCGGCCTCGAGAAACACGACTGCGCCACGGGCCTGGCCGCTGCAGATGCCCGGCAGGTATTTTTCTCTTTGCTGCTCGCTGCCGCACGCGTCAATGATCGCGCCTGCGGCGAGCGTCGAAAACAACGGCCCGGGAAGCAATGCATACCCTGCCTCTTCCATCAGCAGCGCGAGCTCCACCACGCCCAGGCCCATCCCTCCGAACTCTTCGGGAAAGATGATTCCCGTGAACCCCTGGTCGGTCATCTTCTGCCAGAGCGCCGGATCGTACGCCGTGTCAGTTTCCATCAGGCGCCGAACCTCCGGCATCGGGCACTCGCCGGCAAAAAACTTTCTTGCCGTGTCTTTCAAGATCTGCTGGCTCTCGCTAACACCGAATTCCATGTCCGTCTCCTGAACAGAGGCTAGTAGCTCTTTGGCAATCCCAATACAAAGTGCCCGATGATATTTCTCTGAATCTCTGAGGTCCCTGCCTCAATGGTGTTGCCGCGGGCTCGGAGATACCCGTAGGACCACGCGCCATCGTCAACTGCAAGTGGATCGCCGGCCTCAAGCTGGGCGTAAGGCCCAAGCAATTCCTGTGCAACCTGCTGGAACCGCTGGTTCAATTCGCTCCAGAAGATCTTCTGGATGGAACCTTCAGGTCCGGGCACGCCTGTGGCGCTTATGCGGCTGAAGGCTCGCATCTGGTTCCAGCGCATGATCTCAATTTCTGCATAGCACTGCGCCAGCTTTTGGCGGATTACCGGATCCTCCGAGACCGGGCGACCGTTCCTCTCGCGCTGCTGGGCCAGCTCAATCAGTCGCTCCATGTTGCGGCGATACGTGACCTGGATTCCAGCACCGAGCGTTCCGCGCTCATGCATCAGCGTGCCTATCGCCACATCCCAACCTTCATTTACTTTGCCGACCACGTTCCCGACCGGGACCTGGACGTCGTGGAAGAAGATCTCGTTGAACTCGGTCTCGCCGGTCATCTGACGCAACGGTCTCACGTCTACGCCGGGCGATTTCATCTCCACCAGCAGCACGGTAATGCCACGATGCTTCGAAGCAGCGGGATCGGTGCGCACCACAAGCTGACACCAGTCAGCGGCCCAGCCGTAGCTGTTCCAGACTTTCTGGCCATTGACGATGTAATGATCGCCGGCGGGGTTCAGGCGCGCTTCGCAGCGCACGTTCGCCAGATCCGAGCCCGCATCCGGCTCCGAAAAACCCTGACACCAGATTTCTTCTGCACTGAGGATCTTCGCAAGATAGCGTTTTTTCTGCTCTTCTGTTCCAAAGGCGATCAGCGTTGGACCTACAAGTCCAACGCCGAGCACATTGGCGAGCGGAGGCGCTCCGGCAAGCGCCAGCTCCTGCCAGAAGATGACCTGCTCCATGAGGCTGGCGCCGCGACCGCCGTATTCCCGTGGCCACGAGATGCCCGCCCAACCGGCTTCATACATGCGTCGCTGCCAACTTTTTAGGAACCCGAACCGTTGCTCCATTGACTGGTCGCGGCGTGCGTCCCAGCCCTTTGGCACGTTGGCGGCAAGCCAGGAACGAAATTCA
This sequence comes from Candidatus Angelobacter sp., assembly GCA_036258095.1. GTDB lineage: Bacteria > Acidobacteriota > Terriglobia > Terriglobales > Acidobacteriaceae > Angelobacter. Next base: position 50,803 of record DATAEJ010000218.1, read on the forward strand.
TCGCGAAATGTGAGCTCCGTCGCGCTAAGGTTCAGGTCCATGGAGAACTCCTCTCCTCGGGAAAGCGCGACCAGTTTACAACTCCGGGCAGAGCGAGGCGAACCCAGGCGGGAGCAAGAAGAAAGCGCCACCCAAAAGCGGCGCTCGTCAAGAAGACATGAGGGACCGTTATCCCGCAGGAACACCGAAAGTACAGGGTAGTGTATCCGGTTGAGGCGGCGGTGTTGGTGGCGTAGCCCACGGCCCGCTCGCCGTTGAGAAGTCAAAGAACTCGCCCCACATGTCCGGCTGCGTCGCGTCACGCTGCGTGAGTGGTGGCATGTGGAACCGCGTCTCGATCATCTTTAGAGCCGCCGTGGAGTCCATGGGCAGGTGCGACACGAAGTTCTTCTTCGTAAAGGGCGAAATTACTATCAAGGGGACTCGGAAGCCACTCAGGGTGAAGTCTCCCTTGATATCTGTCGGACCGAGAATGGGTGGAATACCATCCGGGCTGACTACAGGAATCGGCGGAACGTGATCATAGAAGCCGCCGCCTTCATCGAAGGTCTCGATGAAAACGGTGTCTTTCCATGACGGGCTCTGCATTAACTTGTTAATGAGGTTTGCTGCAAACGCCGCTCCACTTTGAACACGGCTCTTGGGGTGTTCGTCCACACCCACAGACCCACCTTCGCCCTGTTCGATTCCGGTCTCAATGTACGCCACCTGTGGAAGCGTGCCGTTCTGCAGGTCGGTGAAGTATTGTGCCAGAGGTACCACGTTGGTGCGGTGCGTGTTCGAATAGGAGAAGAAGAAGTAATAGCTGTTGCCGTCAGTCGAATAGATCTTCCAGCTGACGTGATTCTCGTCCATCAGCTCGAAAATCGTCTTCTGCGTGATTTGCCCCGGCGGAGGGGGCGTAACCAAGCCTTGGGAGGTCGCAGCGATCCAGTAAAACCTGTTCGGATGCGTACGTGTTGGCGCAGGCGAGAACCAGCGATCTGACGTCGCAAAGTTCGACGCCATGAAGTAGTAAAACGGCAGGTCAGTCTGATCGTAGAAGCCCATGGAGCGCTTGCCAGTCACGTCCTGGAAGTTCTCGGGAGGCGCCGTATGATTGCTGGCGAATTTACCTTGGACCCAGGCAAAACCATCCATCGGAAAAACTGTGCCATTGCTAGGGTTGTGCAGGTTGTACATCACGTGCGTTTCGTTCCACGAAGGCGAAAGATTCTCTGAGCATTGGCTCTGCATGTGGAAGGCGTGAATGGGAGGGCCAAATGCACCGCCCGGCGCGAAGCCTACTGTGGAGACATTCGCGGGACTTTTGTCGGGAGCCGTGGTCCAGGTATCCACGTCTTGTGGCAATCCGTTCGCCGCTCGAAACACGTTCAACTGGCCGAAGTAATGGTCAAACGAGCGGTTCTCCTGCATGAACAGAACAATGTGATTGATCGAATTCATGCTGGAAGTTTGCACAGGTGTAGGCGTGGGCGTCGGACTACTGGAGCCGTTCAGCCCCTGACAGCCCGTGAATAGAATCTCGGCAAAAAACAGGAACACAATCGGAATTGCTAGTTTGAAGCGTTTCATTCTGCTTTGCATGTTTCTTTTGCTCCAGGGCACGCGAAACAAGGACGTCCTTCGCTTTTCTGATGAGCGAAGCTCACGCGCTGTTGGCAGGAGCTCTCAAAATCCAGTTCGGCAACACGGATTTTCAGTTACTTAGACAGAACTAGGATGCGTTGACCTGTGTGAGTAGATGCTGGCCAGAATAGCTGAACTGAGCTGCTGGTTCGTGTTCGTTTGATACACTCACATTTCGCACTTTCTTGGTGAGGATGATTTCGTGAGACAACTGCCGGTGCTGGTTGTGCATGGCGGCGCCTGGGCCATGCCGGATGATGTAGTGGACGCACACGTTCACGGAGTTCGAGCAGCTCTGGATGAAGGCTGGCGCGTGCTGGAAAGCGGCGGTCGCGCGCTGGATGCCGTGCAAGCCGCCATTGTTTCCATGGAAGAAGATGAGACCTTTGATGCGGGACGTGGCAGCTTTCTCACTCGCGACGGCCGCGTACAGCTCGACGCCCTCATGATGGATGGTTCCAACCTTCGCGCCGGCGGCGTGGGGTGCGTAGAGCGCATCCGCAATCCGATCAAGGCCGCGCGCCTGGTGCTTGAGGAGAGTCCCCACATTTACATGGTCGCGGAAGGTGCTGAAGAGTTCGCGAGTCAAAATGGCATGAAGCTTTGCAGGAATTCGGAGCTGGTCATCGAGCGCGAAGTGCAGCGGCTAAAAGAGTTTCAGGCGCGCTCAGCGGCAGGCGAACCAGACAATACGTTCGCAGGAACTATCCTGGACAAAGGTCACGATACCGTGGGCGCCGTGGCGCTCGATGCGGACGGCAACATCGCAGCAGGCACCTCTACGGGCGGTACTCTGAACAAAGCACCAGGCCGGGTGGGAGATTCATCGTTAATCGGTTGCGGCTGCTATGCAGACAACCTGAGCGCTGCCGTTTCCTGCACCGGCTGGGGCGAGCCGATCATGAAATTGGTGTTGGCGAAATGGGCCGCCGATCGCGTTCGGAGCGGCGGAGCGCCCGATGCCGTCGCGCAGGAAGCCATGGTGTATCTCAACAATCGGCTCAATGGGCACGGCGGCATGATTCTGCTCGACCAGCGCGGCCGTTTCGGCGTTGCACACAACACGCCGCGAATGGCTTGGGCGTACAAAAGCACGGAGGGTGAGCGATCCGGAGTGAATGGATAAAGTCAGCTTCTAGGGTTTAGCCCTGATCCAACTGCTCACGGCTTCGAACCGTTCGCTCCAGCTCACAGTTCGTACCTGCGGTAAAACAGGCCAGCAGCTAGTAGCTGAAAGAACAAGCCCTGAGCTCATTCAAGAACTCAGGGCTCTTGTGATTTTGGGTTGAGAAACTTACGCGTGCGCTTCTTCGCCGCCTTCTTTGTTCACTGCGACCTTCACCTTCGCGACAACGTCGCGATGCAGTCGAACCGGAACATCGAAGTTTCCGATGCTCTTCAGCGGCTCGTCCAGCTGGATCTTTCGGCGATCGATGTTGAAGCCTTTCGCATTCAGCGCGTCAGCAATGTCGGCCGAGGTCACCGAACCGAAGAGGTGATCTTTCTCGCCGGCCTTGCGTTCAAAGCTGAGGCTCACGCCTTCGATTTGCCTCAAGAGAGCTTCCGCATCGGCCTTCTCCACGGCAGAGCGGCGCACGGCAGAGGCCTTCATCTGCTCGATCACCGCCTTGTTTGCCTGAGTAGCTTCAATGGCCAGCTTGCGCGGCAGCAGGAAATTGCGACCGTAGCCTTCAGCTACTTTCACCACGTCGCCGCGGTGGCCCAACTTGGGCACATCTTCTTTCAGGATGACTTCCATGTCAGATCTCCAGATTCAAAGTTGGGTTACCGCGCCGCAAAGGGCAGCAGGGCGATGTTGCGCGCCCGTTTGATCGCGCCGGTAAGCTGCCGCTGGTGCGGTGTGCACACGCCGGTCAGACGGCGGGGAACAATCTTGCCGCGCTCTGCCACAAACTGCTGCAGCAGACGCACGTCCTTGTAGTTGATGTCGTCAATCTTCTCCACACAGAATTTGCAGACCTTCTTGCGGCGGAAGAACTTGCGACCGCCATCGCGCCCGCCGGGACCACCCGGTCCGCGGTCCGGCCTGTCAGGGCGACCTTGGGGCCGCGCTGCCGGTGTAGAAACTTCCTGATTTTGCTCGTCAGCCATATTTCTCCTTCTAATCTTGTCAGACAATCCTGGCGCGACACTCGCCGCGCGAATCTTCCAGCAGAAGCTACTCGCGCTCGCTACCAGCTAGGCGCCAACAGCAGGCGCGCTTTCACCTTCTGTGGCGACCGCAGCCTCAGCCGGCGGACGCTTCACGCGGGAAGCGCGGATCTTCCGGATCTTGTCCAGCCGCTGCTGTTCTTCATCAGTACGCACCGTGATGAACTTGATCACCGGCTCGCTCACGCGCAGGCGACGTTCCAGCTCATGGATCGCGGCGCCGTTCGCATTCAGCGTGAACAGCACATACTGGCCGTCAGAAAACTTCTTCACGTCGTAAGCCAGGCGGCGCTTACCCATCTTTTCCACGTTCTTCAGTGTGGCTCCGGCGTTGGTGGCGTGGCCCTGCAGCGTCGCGATCAGCTTGTCCACGTCCTCTTCCAGCAGGTCCGGACGCACAATGAACATTACTTCGTAAGCTCGTTCCATCATTTTCTCCTGTCGCTCTGCCGCCAATCTCGAATGCTCTCCAAGATTTCCGTGCGGAACAAGCGACTTTGAATTTCTAAAAACTTCCTTCAGGTATTGGTACTTGGAATTTGGTTATTGGCTGATATGCAGAGCCAAGTACCAACTACCAATTACCAACTACCGGGTTCTCAACTTCCTTCCGGCTCGTCGCCTTTGTTTTTGCGATTGAACCGGTTCATGGCCACGCTGATTCCCTCAGCGATAATCGTTTCCACGGCCTTCGCAGCCAGATCCAGGGCTTCATCCACTTTCACCAGCTGCGATTTCCGGAACGGCGCCAGTATGTACTTTGCGCCGCCCTTTTTCGGATCGTCTGGCGCAACGCCGATCCTGATGCGCTGAACTTCTTCGGTCTGCAGCGCGTTGATGATCGACTGCATTCCGTTGTGTCCCGCCGATGAGCCCCGTGGCCGAATCCGAATCATCCCCAACGGAAGATCCAGCTCGTCATAAATCACGATCAGGTCCTTCTGCGGGTCGATCGCTTCGTACTTCCTGACCAGCTCCAGCACTGACATGCCGCTCAGGTTCATGTACGTCTCCGGCTTGGCCAGCAGGATTTCTTCACTTCCCATCCTGCCACGGCCGGTAAGCGCCTTACAGTGCCGGTTGTCCACCGACACGCCACACTGTTCGGCAATGCGGTCTACCGCAAGGAACCCGATATTGTGTGGCGTGAACTGGTATTCGATACCGGGATTGCCCAGCCCGACGATCAGCTTCACGGACGTTACTTCTTCGCCGGCTCGGCTTCTTCCTCAGTCTCCTGCTTGCCCTTCTTGATAACTTCCGGTTCCGCCGGTGCAGCCGCTGCCGCTTCCGCCACAGCTTCCGGAGTCGCCACAACTTCTTCCTTCACAGCCGTCACGTGCGCCAGGGCCTGTTGCTCGTCGGTAATGAACTTGATCTTTCCGTCATGCGGCAAGTCACTCACGCGCAGCACATGCCCGAACTCCATCTTCGAGACATCGGCATCAATGTGGCTCGGGATATCGCCCGGCAGGCACTCGATTTCTACTTCGCGCACCACCTGGTCCATGATGCCGCCCTGCGTCTTAACGCCGGGCGCTTCGCCAACCAGGTGAATCGGCACGCTCACGCGGATCTTCTGGTCCATGGCAATCCGCTTCAGATCGATATGCAGCAGGTGGCCCTTGATCGGGTCGTGTTGCCAGTCGATCACCATGGCCTTGGTGCTCTCGCCACCGACTTTCAGGTCGAAAATCGTGTTGTGACCGGAATCTGAATGCAGGATTCGCTGGATTTGCTTGGGATCCACGCTCACTGCTACGGCATCTTTGCGGGCGCCATAAAGAACAGCGGGAATGCGACCCGACGCGCGCAGCCGGCGTGCTTCATTCTTGCCGCGCGACTCGTCCGGCCTTGCCTGGGCTTCAACCAATTCCTGTGAAATCATCTCTTCGTTTCCTTCTCTTGCTTCCCGCCGCCTTAAGCAAACAGCGAACTGACGGAAGTTTCTTCGTGAATTGACTGGATCGTTCGGCCCAGCAGGCCGGCGATCGACAGAACTTTTATCTTGGGCTCGGCTTTGCCGGCCTCAGTCAGCGGAATGGTGTTGGTGACAACCACCTCTTCCAGCTTCGACTTTGAAATACGGTCAATCGCTGGCCCGGAGAGCACCGGGTGCGAGGCGCAGGCGTAAACCTTTGCCGCTCCCGCATTCACCAGCGCTTCCGCGGTTTTCACCAGCGTACCCGCGGTATCAATGATGTCATCAATGATCAGGCAGGTCCGGCCTTTCACATCACCGATCACGTGCATGACCTCCGCAACGTTCATATCCGTGCGCCGCTTGTCCACAATCGCCAGCGCTGCGTCAATCTTCTTGGCGAAGAATCGCGCACGCTCCACACCGCCTGCATCCGGCGAAACCACAGTCAGATTCGGCAACTGCATCTTCTTGAAGTGGTCCACCAGCACCGGCGAAGCAAAAATGTGGTCCACCGGAATATTGAAGAAACCTGCAATCTGCGGTGCATGCAGATCAACTACCAGCGCCCGGTGCGCACCCGCTACCGTGAGCAGGTCAGCAATCACCTTTGACGATACCGGCACACGCGGCTTGTCTTTCCTGTCCTGCCGCGCATAGCCGTAATACGGAATCACCGTGGTAATGCGCCGCGCCGACGCGCGCTTGAGCGCATCGATCAGCAAAAGCAACTCCATCAGGTGCTCGTCCACCGGAAAGCAGGTGGGCTGCACCACAAACACATCCGCGCCACGGACGTTCTCCAGGACCTGGATATAAACCTCTCCATCAGAGAACCTGGTTACCGTGGCCTTACCGCGTTCAATCCCCAGAAATGCACAAATCTCGTCGGTCAATGCCTCATTGGCTGTACCGCAAAAAATCTTGAATTTGTCGTCCCTGTGTGCCCGCGTAGGCTTCTGCTCGCTCTTCGGCTGAGTTGTCTGATGCTTCGGTTTTTCAGTCGCAGTCGCTATCGTTGCCATGTGATCACCCGTTCGAAGCTGGTTGGCTACAACGGATTGACGTTTTGGGTCCTTTGCATGAGCGATGCTGAGTTGAGCCATTCGCTCCGGGTACCCGCTGATGTCTTCTCTTCAAGGCTCCGCCGCGTTGCGGCTTCTCCCTCGGCTCGGGTTCGCGCAATCCGGCGCTCACCACTCGCCTCACCCTCACTTGCCCTACCAATAGTGGCTGGGCGGCTAGGATTCGAACCTAGACAAAGTGCTCCAAAGGCACTTGACCTACCATTAGTCGACCGCCCAAAAACTCAAACGTGGGACGCCGTTCCGATTACGGCGATCACGTGCGATTCCGCGCGATTTCGGCGATTGCCTCTCACCCGATCCTTGCCAGCTCTTTCACCTTGGTCGGGAACATCTGCTTCCAGTATTCCTCGCGGGTCAACGTTGATGTCGCCACAGCCGGGATATCAGCTCCGTTCAGCGTTGCTGCGGCCGTCTGGGCCGCCTCATGATCGCTGAAAAGAGCGAAAACCGTTGAACCCGAACCGGAAAGCGAGACATATCTGGCTCCGCTGCGCTCAAAAGCGCGCTTTACCTCACGTATTGCGGGATATTTAGGGAAAACGACCGTTTCAAAATCGTTTTCAATCCCGGTACGGACAAGGTCGAGAAGCAGTGCCTCGGCCCGGTCCCAGCCTCCTGGGACACCGGTTGGGGTACTTAAACTGCCATTTAGCCACTCATAAACAGACTGGCTGAACGTATTCATTCTATCTGAGCCGTTCCGGGTGGTCAATTCACCGGATTCGCCCAGCCGCTTGTCCCAGTCAGCGAATGCAGTTGGCGTAGAGACGCCCACGTCCGGCGTGGCAATCACGCAGGGAAAGCTGGGAAGGTCCTGCAATGGGTAAACCTGCTCACCGTGGCCTGTCCCCAATACCGTTCCACCCAGCAAAAACAGCGGCAGATCAGAGCCGACTTCTGACGTGATCCGGAGCCTTTCTTCCGGCGGAAGGGGCCGCCTTAAAAGCTTTTCCAGCGCAAACAACGTGGCAACAGCGTTCGACGAAGCTGCGCCCACGCCACCCTGCACCGGCAGGCTTTTCTCGATGGTGATGCGGACTTTACCCCGGGTCTTTGCCGACCGCAGAACGCGGTCCGCTACGCGCCAGCAGGTATTCGTTTCGTCAGTGGGGACGCGTGGATCGCGGCAGTAGATCTCAATTCCTGTCCCCTTGCCCAGATCAACCCGCACCACATCAGAAAGCGCAATCGTCTGGTACATCGTGCGCAGCTCGTGAAAGCCGTCGGCCCGGCGAGGACCGATGCGCAACCCTATGTTGATTTTGGCAAAAGAACGAACCGAGATGGGCATACCGTGTGAGCCATAATAGCATTCAAAATGGCTCGTTCCGGTTGCTCCATCGCGACCTCGCGCGCTTTTTTCAGGCGCCTTTTTGGTCGCCCTCCACCGTGCAGTCCTTACTCGCATCGGTTACGAACTTCACCAGGGTCCCGGCCTTCTGCTTTCGCGCCAGCTCCTCCATGCCACTTGAGGTGGCCCTGGGTTGCGCCTTGAGAATTGCCTGATAAGCTCGCAAAGCACCCTCCACTCCGGCCACGTTCACCGCCACGCGGTCCTTGGCCTTCTCCGGGTGCTCGATCATGAACGCCGCCATGGAAAATGAGTACTGGCCATTGAGGTGGGGAAAGTAGCGGTATGTCGGGCGGAGGCCGGACAGCACGTCAGGACAGGGCGTTACCTGGATATCGGGAATATCAATCAGCCACTGCAGGGCCCAGTCACGGTCATCGCGAAGGTTGTCGTCCAGCGGCGCCTCTTCCATTTTGTGGGTTATAGCCAGGAAGCGTTTGCGCTCATCCGGAGTGGAAGGACCGCGATCGCTCTGTTGCTGTGCGGTTGCGATTCCAAGAATGCCAACTAACAGTAGAAAAAAGAAGCGCCTGCGCATAGGGCCTCCGCAGCTTCGCTGCTCGCCGATCAATAATCAGTGCTCGTGGCACCTGTTCTTTATGTTAAGGCGGCCAGGCCTTCTCTACAGGATTTTCTTGCCGAAAGCTGACAACGCCAGCTCAACCGCCAGATCCGCCGTGCGATTGTGCTCGTCGATGACCGGGTTCACCTCAACAATTTCAAAGCTCACCATCCGGCCGTGATCTGAGATGATCTCCATTGCCAGGTGGGCCTCGCGATAGCTGGCTCCGCCCCGTACCGGCGTTCCCACGCCTGGAGCATCTTCCGGATCGATCCAGTCCATATCAAGCGACACATGGTAGCCGGCGGTGCCTCGCCCGGCAACGCGAAGCGCCTCTTCAATCACCGTTCGCATCCCGCGCTCGTCGATATCGCGCATCGTGTAAACCTCGATGCCCGTCTCTTTGATATTCGCCTTCTCGCGCGCATCAATGTCTCGCACCCCCACCAGGACGCAATTCTCCGGATGCACCTTGGGTGAAAAATTGTAGATACTCGCAAGGTCGCTCGGCCCCAGGCCGAGAATCGCCGCCAGCGGCATGCCATGAACGTTGCCGCTGGGCGAGGTTTCCGGCGTATTGATGTCAGAATGCGCATCGATCCAGATCAACCCGATCTTCTGCTCCTGCACCCGGCGCTGCTGGCGGTAAAACTCAGCAACGCCCGCTACCGTACCGGCCGCCATGGAGTGGTCGCCACCCAGGCTGAGCGGAAACTTCCCCGCCTCAAGCGTCTTGAAGACCATTTCAGCGTGCTTGGTGCAGGTGGCGGTGATCTCCTTCAGATACTTGGCGTGAGGGTCGCCCTCCTTCTTCTGTTCAGCCAGCGCCACCACCACGTTGCCGCCATCTTCCACCACGTGCCCCAGTGACTCCAACCTCGCCTCAAGGCCGGCCACCCGCATGGCGGACGGGCCCATATCCACTCCGCGACGGGAGGCGCCAAGATCCAGCGGCACCCCGAGGATCCTGATCTTCTTCGGGATGATGTTATCCGCCACCACCGGCTGCTTGGACGGGTCAGATTTGGCCGGATCCGGCTTGGCGGGCGTTGTGATCGTTTCGGTCGTCATAAGCTCTTTTCACGGATAAATGCGGGTCAGGGTACGCGCGAACGGAATGGTCTCGCGTACATGCTCCAGGCCGCAAATCCACGCCACCGCTCGCTCAATGCCCATGCCGAACCCGGCATGTGGCACGCCGCCGTACTTCCTTAAATCCAGATACCACTTGAACGCTTCTTCCGGCAGCCCGTGTTCCTGAATGCGCTTCCGCAAATGTTCGTAATCGCCAATGCGCTGTGAGCCGCCGATGATCTCGCCGTAACCTTCCGGCGCCAGCACGTCACAGGCTAGCGCCAGCTCCGGCCGCTTCGGGTCAGGTTCCATATAGAACGCTTTCACCTGCGCCGGATAACGATGCACCATCACCGGCTTATCGAACTGCGAAGAGATGTAGGTTTCGTCCGGCGAGCCAAAGTCTCCACCCCATTCAAACTTGGTCTCGACCTGGCCCTTGGCATGGCCTTCCTGAAGCATCTTCACCGCGTCGTCGTAACTGATGCGGGGAAATGGCGCCTTGATGTTTTCCAGCTTGGTAACATCGCGGCCGATGGTCTTCAGGTCTTCCGCCCGGCGCGCAATCACAGTCTGCACGATATGGCTGATGAAGTTTTCCGCCAGCTCCATAATGTCGTCGAGCTCGGCGTAGGCGACTTCAGGCTCCACCATCCAGAACTCAGTGAGGTGCCGCCGCGTCTTGGATTTTTCTGCCCGGAACGTCGGCCCGAACGAATAGACCTTGCCCAGCGCCATTGCCGTCGCTTCGATATAGAGCTGGCCTGACTGCGTCAGGAACGCCTGCTCCTCGAAGTAATCAACCGGGAATAAGGTTGTCGTACCTTCGCAGGCTGCCGGCGTGAGGATGGGAGGATCTGTGAGCGTGAAGCCGCGATCATCGAAAAAATTGCGGGCCGCGCGAATGATCTCCGCGCGCACGCGCAGGATTGCTGCCTGCCGCGGTGTGCGCAGCCAGAGATGGCGGTTCTCCATCAGGAAATCCGGGCCGTGCTCCTTGCGCGCGATCGGAAACGGATCGTCCTCCGGCACGCGCTGCACTACCTTCAGATCGTTCACGTCGAGTTCGTAGCCGCCGGGCGCGCGTTTATCCGCGCGCACTTTTCCAGTGACGATCACGCTTGATTCGTCCGTCAGGTTCTTGAACGTATCGAACACTTCCGGCGGAACCTGGTTCTTGGGAACCACGCCCTGAATTACGCCAGTACCGTCTCGAAAAATCGGGAAGATAAGCTTGCCGCTTTCGCGCTTGTTATAAAGCCAGCCGCGGACGGTTACGGTCTCGCCTTCATGGCGTCCGATCTCAGCGATAGTGGCGATGGGTGCCTGTGTTGTCGTTGTCTCCATAAAATCTCGCAATCGCGCAATCTCAGCCCAATTTTAAAGATGCGCCAAACTTGTTCAGGACTCAGCCGGTACGGCCGCGGTTTCAAGCTTCCTGTAGGTCTCAGCCATTTTCGCCGCGATATCCACACCGTCCTCGCCTTCCAGTTCCAGCAGCAGCGCCGGAACCTGTGGCGCCGATGCAAGCGCCTGCATCGTGTCGTTCCAGTCGATGGTGCCTCGCCCGGGCCAGAGATGCGAATCCTTGTCGCGATGGTTGTCGTGCACGTGGGTCGACCGTATGCGGTCCTGCAACACTCCAAACGCCTGGTGAACTGAGCTCATCAGGTGCGCGTGTCCGGTATCGAAACAGATGCCCAGATCGGGATAATGCAGCGTCTTCAAAAGCTCCACCAGCTTTTCCGGTGTGGCCAGATCATTGGGCGTGTTTTCTACCAGCAGGGTTACGCCAAGCTGGCGAGCAAAGGCCCGCAGGTGTTCGATCCCGCTGAGCGCCCACTCAAACTTGCGTGGATCCTCGTATTCGTCCGTCTTGCCGATATGTTGGATCAGGAATCGAAACGGTAATATCTCCGCCACCTCCAGCGCGCGTTTGATCTCATCCATGGCTTCAATGCGGCTGGGCTTGTCCGGATCCACAATATTCAGAGCTTTGCCGCCTGACCGGAAATCGTTGCTCATGTAGATGGGCGAGTGCATGGAATGAAATTCCACGCCTTCTTCCTTGAACCATCCGGCCAACTCCTTGATGTGTTCGCGCTCGGTGTAGTTGAAGTGCCCGCGGGCAGCGAAGATCTCAATCGCCTGGGCGCCGCCGCGTTTCATCGCATCCAGCAGCCCCGGATGCAAGCGCTTCTTGATGTGGATATAACTCGAGATCGCGCGCAACATCAGTAGCCCACCGCCTTTCCCCCGTTGCGTCCATCCGGCGCGCCGAGCAGGTCGCCCGATTTGGGATCAACGGCGATGCACTCGCCATCACTCCAGTAGCCCTGGGCTTTCACTTTGTGCCCGCGTGCTTCCAGCAGCTTGATCGTGTCCGGCGAGATTCCCACTCGCTCGATATCGATCTCATCCGGCTCCCATTGGTGGTGGAATCGCGGCGCATTCACCGCCTGCTGGATATCGAGCCCGTAGTCGATCACACCCATCAGAATATTGGCAACCGTGCTGATGATCCGCGGCCCGCCGGGTGAACCCAACACCATAAAGAGCTTTCCGTCTTTGAGCACGATGGTTGGCGCCATCGCCGACAGCGGCCGTTTGCCCGGGCCAATGGCGTTGGCTTCTCCCTGAATCAGACCATAGCCGTTGGGCACGCCAGGCTTGGAGGTGAAGTCGTCCATTTCGTCGTTCAGCAGGAATCCAAGATGTGTTGATGTCACCCGCGAGCCAAAGCTGTCATTGAGCGTGGTCGTCACCGCCACCGCGTTGCCATCCTGGTCCACGACCGAATAGTGAGTCGTGTTCTCTTTCTCGGGTCCCACAAATGGGGCCCTCAAGGCTGCCTGCCGGTCCAGCTCGCCAAAGCCTGAAGGACGCTGCAATGCCTTGCTATCACTCGCATGCGAGTCGCTCAGTGACTCGCGCCATGCTTTCGCGTATTTCTTGTCAGCGAGCTGGGCGATGGGAAGTGCAGTGAAGTCGGGATCCCCCAGGAACTCAGCACGATCATAAAATGCGCGACGGAATGCTTCGGCCGTCAGGTGGATGGCATCGGCAGAACGGCTGCCGAGCTTGCCCAGATCGTAGCCCTCCAGAATATTCAGCGCTTCCAGCATCGTCACGCCACCAGAGCTCGGCGGAGGTGCACTGAAAATCTCGTATCCTCGATAGGTGCCGCGGATCGGCGAACGCTCTTTCACCTCATACTCGGCCAGGTCTTGCGCGGTGATCAGGCCGCCACCACGCTGAATGTCTTCCGCCAGCTGTTTGGCCATCTGGCCTTTGTAGAAGTCATCGGGGTTGTCGGCGATCCGTCGCAAGGTCTGCGCCAGCTCAGGCTGCTTGAATAGTTCTCCCTGCTGATACAGACTCCCATCGCGCTGGAAGATTCGCTTGGAATCTGCGAAGAGCGCCAGGTCTTTCTCGTGCATTGACTGCGCTTCTTCCCAGGTGAGTTGGACACCTTCACTGGCAAGCTTGATCGCCGGTGCCATCACCGTCTTCAGCGGCAGCTTTCCCCAGTGCTTCTGCGCATATACCAGGCCGGCAACCGATCCGGGTACGCCAATGGCTTTGTATCCCACAAGGCTTGCGTTCGGGATGACGTTGCCCTGTGCGTCCAGGTACATGTTGCGGCTGGCCCCTTTCGGAGCTTTCTCACGGAAATCGAGGAAGTGGACCTCGCCTTTGCCAGTGCGCAGCAGCATGAAACCACCGCCGCCCAGGTTCCCCGCTGCCGGATGAACCACAGCGAGTGCGAAGCCCGTTGCGACTGCGGCATCCACCGCATTGCCGCCGGCGCGCATGATTTCCGCTCCCGCACGCGATGCCTCCTGGTGGACGCTGACCACCATTGCCTTTTTGGCGTGTACCGGGCGCAGGCCGTCGCCAAAAGCAGGCGCCGCCGCCATGCTCAGCACGAGGCAGGCAAGTAGCTGAAAAACAAAGTATTTGTTCAGGACTCTCATGTGGTTGCGGCCGGCAGTGAAGACGAAAAGACGCGACCTCGCTGCGGAATAGAGAACCAGCAGGCCAGCTATTGAGGCTAGCTTACCCGCTGGGGGGAGTCAAATCTCTCCTGCCTCGAAGCCGCGCCCTTTGGATGAGAGGTCCCTATCGTCTTGGAGGAATTGAGGAGATAGCGATGGGGCTCCGTGCGGGGAATCTGCGTCGAACCTGCGCGTATCACGGATCTAAATGGTAGAGCCGCGGCATGCCGCGGCTCACTGCGCACTCTTCAACTCGCTTCAAATAACGAACTCAGAATCACGCCGTGGCAGCTGCCTGCTTCTCCGCCAGGTCACCAATAACCGGAAACTTGAATCGCTCGTTGTTGTATGCCTTGAACATCAGGAACACCCAACCCGCGAATAACGCCAGGCTAACCAGCCCCAAAAGCGGCCACATCGACCAGGGCAGGGCTGCTGCCAACGCAACCCGGATGATGAAACACGCCACCGAGTAGAAGATCGATTGGAACGCATGGAAACGGACGAACGAATCGCGTTTGTAGGGTTCAATCACCAGAAAGATGATTCCGGTAATGAAGCCGAGAATGTAACAGAGCAGGCCAGCAACATTGCTCGACATGGTTGACGTTGCCACCGCCGGCTGCGGAGCTGCTCCGCCCACGGTCGATGTTGCCGCCACCGGCGCGCCGCACTGTTGACAAAAAGTTGATCCCGCCGAAACCTGCGTGCCACATTTTGGACAGAAAGCCATACGCGTTTCTTCGATCCTCCGTCGGAATTGAGGGAAATTACTTAGCGGATAGCTTAGACCTGTTCCGCCGTTATGCAAAGAAAACTAATTCCGTAGTACCCGTTATTTTGCTTGTAAGGAACGCGCTCAGGCTGTTCCCTTGTTCTCGCCCAGCGCGACCTTTAAATCGACCTTCTGCTTGCCCCTGTAAATCGTCAGGGTTACCGTATCTCCGGCGCGATGGTTCTGCATCACGTGTGAGAGCTCCTGCTGGTCCGTGATCGATTGGCCATCAATAGCCACGATCAGGTCGCCTCCTAAAGTGATAGGCGTGTTCCCCCAGTAAGCCCGTTCCGTTCCCGCATGCAGACCTGCGCGCTCGGCTGCGCTACCTTGAACCACTTGAACCACCAGCAGACCTGAGTCAGCCGCGAGGCCTAGCTGGTCCGCGATATCGGGCCCGATCGGGATCGTGCGCACACCCAGCGTGGGGTAACGCGCGCGACCCAGATGGACAAGGTCGTCGAGCACCGCTTTGGCGGTATTGATCGGAATGGCGAAACCGATTCCGGCGCTCTGCTCAGCGCCCCCGGTCAAGATCATCGAATTGATCCCGATCACCTGTCCACGTGAGTTGAGCAGCGGCCCACCCGAATTACCCGGATTGATGGCCGCATCGGTCTGGATTGCTTCATCGATGAAGCCGCGCTCACCGCGCAAAGAGCGAATGGAACTGATGATCCCGCGTGTCATGGTTCCGCTCAGCCCGAAAGGATTGCCGATGGCAAACACCTTCTGTCCCACCACCAGGTCCTTTGAGTCACCGATCTCCGCCGCCTGGACGGTCCTAG
The DNA here is from genome assembly GCA_036258095.1 of Candidatus Angelobacter sp. Taxonomy (GTDB): domain Bacteria; phylum Acidobacteriota; class Terriglobia; order Terriglobales; family Acidobacteriaceae; genus Angelobacter. Next base: position 66,161 of record DATAEJ010000218.1, read on the forward strand.
TCGGAATCTGGATCACCGCCAGGTCATGGGGCGGATCAATGCCCACGATCTGCGCTTTGTACTTCTTCTTGTCGCTGGTGGTCACTTCCAGCTGCCGGGCGTTCTCCACCACGTGGTAATTGGTCAGGATGTGCCCATCGTTATCGATCTCAAAGCCTGACCCCATGCCCTGCGCCGGTACGGCGCCGTAGAAGAAATCGTAAGTTACCGCCGTCGAAGTAATGTTCACCACCGAGGGCAGGGCCTTTTTGTAAACCGAGATGTTCAGCTGCTCCTCTGAATCAAAATTGGGAGCCGCCGCCGAAGCGCTCAGCTCAACGTGCTCAGGCCTGGTGATCCAGGAAGGACCGGCGTGAAAACCTGCATGCGTGGTCAGGAGATAAAAAGCAGATACAAATATCAGGGCAAGAACTATAGGACGCAACGACTTCATTTCTCACCTTTCAAAAGCCAGCCGTTTGGCCAGCACCTTTAATTCAGCATAAATCCTTTCCAGTTGGTTCCGCGTGAGCTCGAGAGGGCCGGAGTTATCGATCACGTAATCGGCGCGGCGGACCTTCTCGTCGTCCGTAAGCTGAGCCTTGCTGCGGCGTTCGACCTCGGCTCGCGCTGCGCTTTCCGGCATTCCGACGCGCTGGGCGTAGCGCGCAACTTTCTGTTCTGGCTTGCAGGTAACCACAATCAGTTTGTCGAATCGCCCGCGCGCCCCCGCTTCAACAATCAGCGCCGCTTCAACCACAACAACTGAGTATGGATCTTTGTTGCCAATCTGGAACATCCATTGTTCCTGGCGTTTGAGCACCGCCGGGTGCACGATCCTGTTCAGCTCTTCCACGCGGCCGCCGTCGAAGGCCATGGCGGCGAGACGTTGCCGGTCGATTTCACCATCCGGCCGCAGAATCTCGTTTCCAAATTTCTCGATCAACTCCTGATAGACCGGCTCGCCCGGACGATAGAGCTCGTGGGCAATAGTATCCGCCTCAATCACGTGAGCACCCATGTCGGAAAGCATTTTGCCTACGGTCGATTTACCGCAGGCAATTCCGCCGGTGAGGCCGACTCGCACCATCCTTTACGCTTTCTCCCGGCGAAAACGGAACGCCTTAACCGTATTGGACATGAGCATGGCGATCGTGAGCGGTCCCACGCCGCCCGGAACTGGAGTAATGGCTCCCGCGATTTGTGCCGCTCGCGGATGAACGTCCCCAACAAGTACCGAACCCTTTTCGCGGAAAGTCTTTTCGCGCCCGGAGTCGCCGGCGAAAAATCTCTCGAAATCCTCCTGCTTGTCTACGCGATGAATTCCCACGTCAATGACCACCGCTCCGGGCTTCACGAAATCTTCTGTAACCAGACCCGGTTTCCCCGCTGCCGCGACCAGAATGTCTCCCTGCCGCGCGATCTGCGCCAGACCCTCGGTCCGCGAATGGCAAATCGTTACCGTGGCATTGTTGTTGAGCAGCAAAAGCGCCATCGGCCGACCAACAACATCACTCCGCCCAATGACCACTGCGTGCTTACCTTCGATAGCGATATTGCTGCGCTTGAGAATCTCGATAACGCCGGCAGGAGTGCACGGCGTAAGTCCCGGACGCTGCTGTGCCAGACGCCCCGCATTGAGCGGGTGAAAACCGTCTACGTCTTTATCAGGAGACACGGCGAGCAGCACTTTCTTTGAGTCCACGCAGTCAGGGAGTGGAAGCTGTACCAGGATGCCGTCAATCTCTTCCCGCGAGTTGAGCTTTTCTACGATTTCCAGCAGCTCTGCGCTGCTGACCGATGCATCCGGCGCGAGCTTTTCGCTATGAATCCCAACTTCCTGGCAGGCTTTGATCTTGTTGCGGACGTAAATTTCTGAGGCCGGATTGTTGCCGGCCAGTATCACGGCAAGTCCAGGCGGGCGCGATTGCGCCGCGAGTTCGCGCACCTCTGCCGCCACTTCGCTCCTGATGTGCGCGGCGATTTTCGTACCGTCCAGGATACCGGCCGCTGTTATGGGCATATTTGCCAGTATCTTATAAGAACACGCGGGCAAATCCAGCCTCTGCTCACCTTCCGACAGGACACGCCCGGCTAGCAGAAACAGCTGTCTTTGGGCGGACATTCGACCTTGGGGGTCCCCATCGCACGCGGTTTTTGCGTAATGGGGCAGCGGGGGCCCCCATCGCGCGCGGTCTTCGCGTGATGGGGCAGAGAGATTTACAATCCTGTTCTGATGATGCTCAAGAAGCTGCTCGACATCCTGGTTTGTCCCATTCCCGAATGCCGCAAGCCTTTGCGGCTCGTGGATGACGAGCAGTCCCTCACCTGCACCGGCTGTGGCCGGATTTATCCCATTCGCGATGGTATTCCGGTCCTGCTGGCGGACCAGGCAACACTGCCGAAGAGGTAACCGGACAGCACACCACCTCGGCCTTAATCTCGCTTTAGATCGACCTTAACCCTCGGGTACACTAGCAAAATATGCAGGGACCGTCGGCGGCCAGAGAAAGCTTCAAAAGCGGAGAGTTGGCCGGCCAATCCGGGGTGTACAACGTGGTGCACGAACAGCATCGCGGCCAGCACCTGGCGACTGTTTTCAAGGGGCAGCGGTTCCCCAGCTGCGCTCGATGCGGCGACCGCGTGCGGTTTGTTCTGGTCCGTCCTGCCGCGCTCATCGCCGAAGACGCCGATTTTCAGCAAAGCACTTCCGACAATCCGAAACCTCCGGAGGATTGACGGGCTACTCTGTTTTTTTGCTGTTATAAAAAAAGACCTTGCGACCGCTTACTGAGCGGGAGTATATAAAGCGCAGCCAAGACCATGCAGGTACAAAAGAAACGTTCATCCATCTGGGAGAGTTCTGCAAGACGCACGCCGTCCGTAAGCATCAAGAGCGGCGGCAAGGCACGCCCCCATTCCACTTCTTCGCGTAAGAACGGCGACACTCTGTTCACTGCCGGCGACACTGTCCGCGAAACCGGCATCTATGAGGTTCTGCACGATTCCGCGCACCGCGTGGCGCATGAAGTTGTCATGCTCAGCGGTGATACCTTTCCACCCTGCGACACCTGCGATCAGCGCGTGCGCTTCCGGCTGGTACGCACTGCGCCTTACATTTTTCAGGACGAAGACTTCGCCGAGTAGTCCCGTCCAAAAATAAACAGACGTGGCGAGCCACGTCTGTTTCCGCGTTATCAATCTCTCTTCAGGCGGCTTTCTCGGCCAGGTATCGATCCGCGAACATTTCCAGCGTCTTCAGGTAATCCGCAAACGGCTTTCCCAGATCACTTCTTTTCAACGCGAATTCAACTGTCGCTTTCAGGAAGCCCAGCTTGTCGCCGGTGTCGTGCCGCTTGCCTTCGAACGTATACCCGAAGATCTTCTCGCCGCCTTTGAGCAATCCGCGCAAGCCGTCAGTGAGTTGAAGTTCCCCGCCCGCACCGAGCGGTGTGCGTTCCAGAGTGTCAAAGATGGTGGGCGTAAGGATATAGCGTCCGATGATCGCTAGATTTGACGGAGCTTCCTCCATCTTCGGTTTTTCCACCAG
>DATAEJ010000219.1:0-3489 GCA_036258095.1 Candidatus Angelobacter sp.
GCTCTGGAACGGGCTGAAAGCTTCCGGCCTGAGCACGGAGCAGCGCAACGAAATCTTCAAGAATGCTGTACACACGAAAGACGGAATTGAGCCGGCGGTGCTGTTCGCGCAGGACAAGGTTGACGCAGCCGTGGCGTGGGACCCGGACATGAGCGACGCGGTGACCAAGCGCAATGGAGCGAAAAAGATTTACGACACGCGTGTAGCCAATCGCTTGATCGCTGACATTCTGGTGGTCAGCGACCGGTTCGCCGCAAAGCATCCGCAGACGCTGCTCAAGTTCTCGCAAGGCTGGCTGGAAGGCGTGGAGTTCATCAAGAACCAGCCGGACCGCGCGTACAACATGATCGGCACGATCAAGGACTTCAACATTCCTTCGGACCTGGCAAAGACGATGCTCGGCGGCGTGAAGCTGGCGGACTACGCCGACAATCTTGCTTTCATGGGAAGCAAGGGCGCGAATTCCGACTATGCCAACATCTTCGGCATGGCCCAGGACATGTATCGCGAACTGCGGATGATCAAGCACACCAGCAGTGCTGACGAGAGCGTGGACCGTCGCTACGTGCAGCAGTTGAACAATGCTGGATTCTCCACGGCGTCAACAGAAGCGCCGATTGAGTACAAGCCGGTTTCGAAGACGGCAACACCTTTGGCGACCCAGCACCGGTCGATTTACTTTGATCCGAACTCAGCGCGTATGAGCCTTGATTCAAGGGCGATTGTGGATGAGATCGGCGGGCAGATGCGGGCCTACGAGAACACGGTTGTGGACATTGAGGGCAACACGGATTCGACCGGGGCGCGCAACTACAACATGCAGCTCTCGCGCCAAAGAGCTGAAGCGGTGCGTGAGTACCTGATGGACAAGTATGGCTTCCCGGGTGCGCGATTCAAGGTTGCCGGCAATGGTCCGGACAGGCCGCTCGAGAACAATGCCACGCCGGAAGGCCGGGAAAAGAACCGTCGTACAGACATCAAGCTGTACGCCAACCAATAGGCACACTAATGCGGGAGGCGCATAAGCGCCTCCCATCCTCCTTATCTCTCGGGACCCGAAGGCAAGAGCATGTCTGAACTCTTCACAATCCGCAAGGAAACCTCGCCGGCCACTAAACTCACGCTCGCAGCCCTGAGCTGGGTTCTTGTGGTTGCTGCGTGGGCATTGATCACCCACTGGGAATGGATCAGCAGTTACGTTTTCCCCACTCCAATCGAAGTCGTGCGCGCGTTCCCGTCACTGTTTTCGGAACGCGGGCTGCTGGGCAATGTCTACATGAGCTGGCTGCGCATTGCGCATGCGTTCTTGTGGTGCATTGTTGCAGCCGTTCCCCTGGGACTGCTGATGGGAAGCTTCCGCTGGGTTTACGATCTGGTGAATCCCATCGCAGCGCCGATGCGGTCCATGCCTATTACGGCGTTCCTCCCGGCGTTCATCGGAATCTTCGGCATTTACGAGACCATGAAAGTGGCATTCCTGTGGTTCGGAATGTTCTTCTATCTGCTGGCAGTAGTGGTGGAAGAAGTGAACCGCGTGGATACCTCGCTGCTGGAGACCGCGTACACGCTTGGCGCCAAAAAGTATCAGGTATTGTGGCTGATGTTCCGCGCGTCCTTGCCGGGGATCTTTTCGTCGTTCCGCATCCTGTATGACATTGGCTGGACCTACGTGATCCTGGCCGAGATCGTGAATCGCAGCCGCGGCGTAGGCGCCATGGTGCAGTCCGCCTATGAATTCCATCGTCCGGACCTGGTTTATGCCGGAATCATCGCCATTGGCGTGGCGGCATTCCTTTTCCGCGCCTTGCTGACGTTCCTGGAGAAAATCCTGTTCCCATGGCGACAAGTTGCAGTTGCAGGCTCGGGCAGCGGCGCAGCGATTCCGGTAGTTTCACGGAGGAAGGCGGTGAGCAGTGGAAACTAAGAAAGCTAAAATCGCCATTCAAAACGTGTCACGCATCTTCTACTCGCCCAAAGGCGAGCGGATTGAGGCAATCAAAGACGTGAGCCTTGAAGTGGAAGACGCCTTCTCGCCTTCCGGACGGGACATAGGTGAGTTTCGTGTGCTGCTGGGCCCCTCAGGCTGCGGAAAGTCAACGCTCCTGCGCATGATTGCCGGGCTGGACCGGCCGACGAGCGGAGAAGTCCTGGTTAACGGCGCGGCGGTTACTCAGCCAGGCAAAGACCGCGGCATGGTATTCCAGAAATACACTTCCTTCCCATGGCTCACGGTCCGTGAGAATGTGGAATACGGCATGAAGATCAACGGAGTGTCGGCGGCACAGCGCAAGGAAACGGCTGACCACCTGCTGCAGCAGGTGGGACTTTCGGAATTCGCGGATGTTTATCCGGATACGCTCTCCGGCGGCATGCAGCAGCGCGTGGCGATTGCGCGCACGCTGGCGCTGCGGCCTTCCGTGATCCTGATGGATGAACCCTTCGGCGCGCTGGACGCGCAGACGCGCAGTGACATGCAGCAGCTTTTGCTGAAAATCTGGGATGAGACCGCGTGTACAATTCTCTTCGTCACGCATGACGTGGAAGAGGCGGTTTACCTGGCGGACAGGATCTTCATCATGAGCTCGCATCCTGGAACTATTGTTGAGGATGTTCACGTGCCATTTGATCGCCCGCGGGATCTCGAGCTCAAAGAGAAGAACGAGTTTCATGAGCTGCAACATTATGTTCTGGGAAGGTTAAAGAGCGCGCCGGGTGTCGGCGGCCACGTGAGGGTGAGCATCTAATGGGCTTCCTTGGATTGGGCCAGCCCGGCGGTGGCACAGATCCATCATTGACCGGTGGCTTACAGAAAGACATCAATTTCGTAAGAGAAGCGTTCAATATCCAGTACAACTGGATTGCGTTGGCCGGTATGGGCCTGTTTGCCGTGGTGACTACCAGCGCACTGCCGTTGGTTCTGGCTGGCGGACTGGAATTGATGTACCTGGCCACGATTTCGACGAACTCACGTTTCCAGCGCCTGGTGCGGTCATGGAAATTTGCCGAAGAGCAGCAAGCGAAAGAACGCAGCCTGAGCGACCTGCTGCGGAGCCTGCCTTCGGACATGCAGAACCGATATATCGGCCTGGCGCAGGTGTGCGGCTCGATCCGAAACAATTTTGCCCAGCTCTCTTCCACTTCACAGGTTTACGTGCAGCAGATGGACCAGCGGCTGCAAGGCCTGCTGCACGCCTATGCCCGCCTGCTGATGGCGGCATGGCAGCAGCGGCAGTACCTGAAGACTTCTGACTCCGACACCATCAAGCGCGAGATCGCCGCACTGCAACAGCGCATGAGCCAGGACCCGCCGAAGGTCCAGGACATCAACAAAAAACGGATTGAGATCCTGAGCAAGCGGCTGGAGAAGTACCAGAAGATTGTAGAGAACCGCCAGGTAGTTGACGCACAGTGCGCGGCGGTGGAAGACGTGCTTCAGCTGGTGCGCGACCAGTCAGTAACCATGCGCGATCCGCAGCAGGTAAGCGACCA